>NZ_LRIC01000001.1:0-186581 GCF_001758725.1 Janthinobacterium sp. HH106
GCAGCCTGTTCGGCGACCACCATGCGCACGGCCCGGAATCGGTGCGTTTCTATACCAAGCAGAAAGCGGTGACGCAGCGCTGGCCGGCCTCGACGGCGGCCGGGGCCGAGTTTGCCATGCCGACCTTGAAGTAAGGCGCGCTGGCGGCGCGCAGTATCAGCGCGTCAGCGCGCCGCCACGTGTCCGTAGCAGGTTTTCAGTTTCGCATAGTCGTAAAAGACGCTGTCCGGCGCAATGCGGGCGCCGTCGCAAGCGGCCTGGAAGTCCGTTTCCTTTTCGTTGTACAGCAGGCGCACGATGAGCTGTCCTGCGTCGTTGCGGTACACATCCCACTGCATATTGGCCGCCAGCGGCGAGACGTTCTGGCCGCGCCATGGATTGTTTTCATAACTGTAGCTGAGCGATGCCGGCAAGGGGGCCAGCGCCTGCTTCAAGCCCATGGCCGAAGCGAGCGGAATGATCATCTCGGCGTGCGTGAAGCGCAGCTTGGCCGCGTGGCGCACATCTCCCCTGGCCAGCGCATCGACCTCATTGAAAAAATCGTCGCGCAAGGCCAGCGCAAAGCGCCAGGTCACGCCGCTGCTTTCCGTGGTGGCGGGGCCCTTCTGGTAAAAATCCTCGTGGTCGGCGACATAGGCGTAGTAGCGCGCGTCCTCGGCAGGCATGTAGCGGCTGAAATCGGCCGGCACTTCATGCCGCATGCCGGCGGCGATCGCATACAGCTCGTACAATTTCGTCGCGGCGGCATTCAGGCTGCGGATGACGGTCTTGCCGCTGCCCGTCATGGTGCGCGTGAACTTGCCGTCGGCGCTGGTGAAGGTAGAGCTGCCCGTGTCCGCATAGCTGGCGCGGCCGCCTTCAAACTGGTCGAGGAAGGCGGAAGAAAACAGCCGTTCGAGCACGTGGCGCGCATGCGCTGTCGCCGCGGGCAGCCTGGCCGGGGCGCCCATCAGCGCATCCAGCTGCTTGGTTCGTTCATAGTACTGGTAGGCCTGGCTGGCGGCATAGGTGGCGTAATACGGGTTGGCCGGATCGGTGACGCGGTCCGTCTGCGGCGCCAGCTTGTGCGCGTACAAAAGGAAGCGGTTGACGCCATCGGGCTGCAATATCGGCTGTACCGTGGGCTTGCGTCCCTGCGGATACGGCGCCGGCGCGGGCGGCAGGTACAGCAAGGGCGTCAGCGCGGGAGCGTGAGCGAGCAGCGACTGCGTGAAAAAGCGTGCGCTGTCGCGCGCGCGGTCCACGCCGGAATGGATGGTGACGATCTGGCGCGGCGCCGTCGCGGCGTCCTGGCCCACCTGCGCGAACAGGGTGGGCAGGCGCGCCAGCATGCGCACGGCCAGCTGCCGGTGTTCGTCGATGCCCGTCTGCGACAGGTTGCCGTAGCCGGGCCGCTCGATGCCCGCCACGCCATAGCCGAGCAAGGCATTGGCCTTCATCAGGGCCAGGATGTCGGGACCGAGTTCGCGTCCCAGGGGCGTGAGCGCATCCTGCGCGGCGGCCTGCTGCCACATCGCATACAGGGCCGCGTCGTTCTTCATGCTGGTGAGCCCGCGCGAACCGTGGCGCGCCACCAGTTGCGTGAAGATGGGCTGGAAGCCGGCCGGCGGCGCGGCATAGGTGGCCGGGTCCTGCTGCTGCGCATATGGCGTCTTGGTCTGGTAATCGCCTTCGACGGCCAGCGTGGGACCGGCGGACATGGCGAGGGCCAGGGCCAGCGGGATGCTGGCCAGGGGAAGCGATGGAGGCATGGGAGTCCGTGACGTGATTATCTAGGCGCAAGCCTAGCATCAAACGTCAAACAGGCGGGCACGGCTGGAGCCGGCCCGCCCACGCTTCCCGCTTACTGCGCCACGTGGCCGTAGCAGGTCTTCAGCTTCGCATACACATAGAAATGGCTGCCGGCAGCGAAGCGCGCGCCATCGCAGGCGGCCTGGAAGTCGGTTTCCTTTTCGTTGTACAGCAGCTTGACCAGCACATTGCCGCTGGCGTCGCGGTACACGTCCCACTGCATGTTGGCCGCCATCGGCGCCACGTACAGGCCGCGCCAGCTGCTGTTGTCATAGCTGTAGGTCTGCGCCGCCGGCAGCGCGCCGACGACGGTCTTCAGGCCCATGGCCGTGGCCAGCGGGATGATGGCTTCCGCATGCGTGAAGCGCAGCTTGGCGCCGTGCGACAGATCGCCGCGCGCAATGGCGTCCACTTCCGTGAAGAAGTCTTCGCGCAGCGCGCGCACGTAGTTCCAGGTGACGCCGGCGCTTTCCGTGGTGCCGGGACCCTTGTTGTAGAAATCCTGATAGTCCTGCACGAAGGCCTGGTACTTGGCCGCGTCCGACGGCATGTACTGCACGAAGTCGGCTTTGACCTCATTCGTCATGCCGGCCATGATGGCGTACAGGTTGTACAGCACCGATGCGGCGTCGGCCAGTCCCTTGATGGTGGTGCCGCCGTCGCCCGTGACGGTGTTGGTGAATTTGCCGTCGTCGCTGGTGAAGCTGTAGGTGCCCGTGTTGGCGAAGCGGTAGGTGCCGTTGTCGATCTTGTCGACGAAGGCTTTGGTGAACAGCCGCTCCAGCACTTCGCGCCCCAGGGTGCGCGCCGTGGCATCCGTGTCGATGGCCGAGTACTTGGCCAGGAAAGCCGGGCTTTCCAGGTAGGCCTGGTAAGCCTGGCTGTCCTGGTAGGTCTGGTAGTAGCCGTCGAGGGCATCGCTGACCAGGTCCGTCTTGGGCACCAGCTTGTGCGCATACAGCAGGAAGCGGTTGGTGCCAGCTGGCTGCGCCACGGGCTTGCCGGCCGGGTAGCCGGTGGGCGCGGGCGGCAGGGTGATCAGCGGCGCGACGTTTGGTGCCGTGGCGGCCAGCGACTGCGCAAAATACGCGGCGCTGTCCTTTGCACGGTCCACGCCGGAACTGACGGTGACGATCTGGCGCGGCGCGCTGGTGGCGTTCGCGCCCAGTTGCGTGAACAGGGCGGGCAGGCGCGCCAGCATGCGCACGGCCAGCTGCTTGTGCTCATTGATGCCCGTCTGCGACAGGTTGCCGTAGCCGGGCGCCGTGATGCCGTCCACGCCGTAGCCGAGCAGCGCGTTGGCCTTCATCAGTTTCAGGATGTCGGCGCCCAGCTTTTGCCCCAGCGGCGTGAGCGCATCGTCGGCGGCGGCCCTTTGCCAGACGTTGTAGAAGGCGGCGTCGTACTTCATGCTCGACAGGCCGCGCGAGCCGTGGCGCGCCACCAGTTCGGTGAACACGGGCGCGTAGCCGGCCGGCGCCGCTTCATACGTGGCCGCATCCTGCTGCGGCGTGTACGGCGTCTTGGTCTGGTAATAGGTGGCTGGCGGCGTGACAGGGGGCGTGACCGGTGGCGTCACCGGCGGCGTTGTCTCGCCGCCGCCACAGGCGGCCAGGGAGAGCATCAGGAGGGACAGGGGAAGATGGCGTGCGTGCAGCATGGCGTTTCCTTCAGGTGTGGTTAGCCCGGGTGCGCCGCGCAGGACGGCGCACCCGGGGCAGGCAGGAGGGGAGAGTTACAGCTTGAGGGCCTTGGCCAGGCTGTTGGCGCGCGCATCGCGCTCGCTCAATGGCGCCAGGCCATGGCGCTCCTCGATGAACTTCAGGATCGACACGGTTTCATATTCGGTATGGTCGATATGGCCGCCTTCGCTGAAGGGCGAGATGACGAGGGCGGGGATGCGCGTGGCCGGGCCGAAGCGGTCGCCTTTGGGCGGCGCCACGTGGTCCCAGAAACCGCCGTTTTCATCGGTGGTGACGATGATGACGGTATCCTTCCATTGCGGACCTTCCATGATGGCGTTGATGATGGCCACGCCCTCGTCGTCGCCGGCCGCCACGCTCGATTTGTCCATCCCCGGATGCATGTTCTTCTTGCCCATGGGCTTGTAGAACGAGACGGGCGGCAGCTTGCCCGCCTGGACGTCTGCGATCATGTCGGAGCGGTCCTTCAGGTGCGTGGCGCGCTGCTGAGGGCTGTCGATGAAGCGCTTGAAGTAGGTGAACGGCTGGTGATGATACGAGAAATCGTCGGCCTTCTTGCCCGACTTGGTCGAGGCGACGGCGATGTCGTAGCCGTCCGCATAATAGACCCAGGATATGCCCTTGTCCGTCAGGCGGTCGCCGATGGTGGGCATGGTTTGCGGCGGCAGGAAGGTCTGCTTCTTGGTCGGATCGAACAGCAGCGGGCCCTGCATGGTGTTGACGGCGTAGCCGTCCTGCGTCACTTCCGCTTCCTCGCCCTTCTTGTGGCCCGTGCCGCGCTCATCCTGGGCGACGATGGACTTGGGCGCGTTCGGGAACACGGGCGTGCAGGCGCAGGTCAGCCACATGTGGTTGAGGAAGGAACCGCCGTAGGCGGACTGGAAGAAGCGGTCGGCCAGGGTGTAGCGCTGCGCCAGGGCCCACAGTTTGAGCTTGCTGCCGTCGAAATAGCCCATGGGCAGGGCGCCCGTGTTGCCCTCGACGACGAAGCGGTCGTTCTTGCCGTCGTTGATCTGGCGCTTGTGGGTCCAGAATGCGTGCACGGGACTGGCCGTCTTGTCGCCCAGCGATACGCTCGGCTCCATGCGGAAGGGCGCGTTGGCGATGTCGCCCTTGAAGCGCTGGTCCAGGCCGCCCTTGTCGAGCGCCACGGCGGGCAGCATCGCATACGGCTTGCCATCGGGGCCGGTCTGCGTGGTGGTGTCGGGCGAGCGGCCATTGGCGATGCCGTCGGCGCCGGGGAAGGTGCCGAACAGGTGGTCGAAGCTGCGGTTTTCCATGTACACGACGACGATCTGGCCGATCTTCGCCAGTTTCGGATCGGCGGCGGTTGTGGCAGCGGTATTGTGCTGCATGCCGGCGGGGGTGGTGCAGGCCGCCAGGCCGATGGCCCCGGCGCCGAACAGGGCGATTCTTAGAACGTGGTTCAACATAACAGTCTCCTTGATGGCGCCTCCGTGGACGGGGCGCTTTTTTTAGTGGTGTGGCCAGAACAGGCTTTTTGAAGAAATTGCACACGTGTGCAGCACGCGTGTGCAAACAGTAACCCGGATTTTTTTCGATGTCAACAAGTACAGGCGGGGGATGAAAAAGTGTGGAAAACGGGGAACGGCGGGCGGTGCGGGGCGGTGGCGGGCGGCAGACGACGGCGTTGCGCCATCTGCCGTGTCGAAGCGCTTAGCGCGTCGTGCCGCGCCGCACCAGGGTGACGGGGACTTCCTTCAGGCGGCCCGGCATGGCGAATTTTTCCATGCGCTCGACCAGGCTCTTGACGGCGCGGCGCGCCAGTTCGCCCGCATCCTGGCGGATGGTGGTCAGCTGGTAGGCGTCGAGCGACGCCATGGGAATGTCGTCGAAGCCGATCACCTGCAATTGCGCGGGCACGTCGATGCCGTACTTGCTGCGCGCCGCGTCGATGAAGCCGCAGGCGATCAGGTCGGTGGCGCAAAAGACGCCGTCTGGCAGCTTGCCCGAGGCGAGCAGGGCGTCGGCCGCTTCCTGGCCCGCCTGGTAGCCGATGGCGTCGGCCAGGTATTCGCCGGCCGTGCAGCGCTTTTTCGCCACGGCCGGCGCCAGATGGTCGAGGAAGGCCTTGCCGCGTGCGATGCCGCTGAAACTGCTGGCGCGCGTATTGACGAAGGCCAGCCGTTTGGCGCCGCTGTCGAGCAGGGTGCTGGCCGCCAGTTCGCCGCCATGGCGGTTGTCGCTGTTGACCACGTCCACGCCTTTCAGGTCGCGCGCGCGGTTGATCATGGCCACCGGTACTTGCCGCTGCAGGTATTCCGTCGCCACGGCGGACGGCGGCGAGCCGGACGTCATGATGACGCCGGAAATCTTGTAGCTGAGGAGGATGCGCAGCAATTCGCTGAGGCGTTCTGGATCTTCCGCATTCATCAGCAGCGGCACCAGCGCATGTTCGCTCAGGCTGCGCGTGACTTCGCCCAGCAGGGCCACGCGGAACGGGTCCGTGAAGCCTGTGATGACGACGCCCACCAGATTGCTCTGGCCCTGGTTCATGCTGCGCGCCAGGATGTTGACCTGGTAGCCCAGCGACTGCGCCGCTTCCATCACGCGGGCCCGCGTTTCGGGCGCCACGCTGGCGCCGGGCGTGAACGTGCGCGAGACGGCGGAGCGCGAGACGCCGGCCCGTTTGGCGACGTCCACCGAAGTGACCCAGGACTTGTCTTTTTGTTCCATTGACGGTGTAGATGATTGAGAGGCCGATGCACGATGCGGTGCGGCGCAACGCCGCGCCATCATCTTAGCCGAAAATCCCGGCCGCGGCGCGAACTGAATGCCAGTTCCAATACCAGTCACGCAACGCGGCCATTGCGCCGACGCTCAGCCTCTCGATCGTCTTACCACTGCGGCGTGTATTTCAGGGTGAACTGCACGTTGCGCGGGTCGCCATAATAGTTGTTCGACCCGGTGGTGTTGTAGGCCGGGATGATGTAGCGCTTGTCGAACAGATTGTTGACGTTGACCGACAGGGCCACTTGCGGCGTGGCTTGCCAGCCCAGGCGTGCATTCCAGATCGAGAAACCGGCAACCTTGAACGTGCGCTCGGTATCGACCGTATGGCTTTGCAGGTTGGTGCCGGCGCCCACGCTGAACTTGTCCCACGCGCCGGGCAGGGTATAGCTGGACCAAAGGCGCAGCATGTGTTTCGGCGTCCACGTGGAAAAGACTTGGCCCTTGTTGTCCGGATCATCGAGGTAGGTCGTCGTCGTGTAGGCATAGCCGGCCGACAGCTGCAGGCCGCGCGCCACTTCGCCCGACACTTCCGCTTCCAGGCCCTGGCTGCGCACCTTGCCCGAGGCGCGCGAGCAGTACCAGCCGTCGCAGGCGAAACCGGCAGCGTAGTCGGTGACGGCGCGGTCCTTGTGGTCATAGCGGAACACGGCCAGCGCGGTGTTCACCTTGCCGTCCAGCAGTTCACCCTTGATGCCGCCCTCGTAGCTGCTGCCCGTGATCGGCTTGAGGGTCCGGCCTGCCACATCGTGGTTCGTCTGCGGCTGGAACACGTCCGCATAGCTGGCATAGGCCGACCATTGCGGCGTCAAAGCATAGATCAGCCCTACCGATGGCGTGAACCTGGCCGTGGCGCGGGTGGCGTCGCGGTAGCCGTCCGGCGTGGCATACAGGAAGTCGTACCAGCTGAAGCGCCCGCCCAGCAGGGCTTTCAGCTTGCCCGTCAGCTGGCCGTTCCAAGTGGCGTACAGGCCTTTCTGGCGCATGTCGTAGGTGCTGTAGCTGCTCACGCCGCGCGCGGCGATGGTGTCGAAGTCCTGCCACGGGCGATGGTGCTTGATGTTGAAGATATCCGCGCCCGTTTCCCACGCACGCGCATAGCGGTCGTTCGACGTCATGCTGACATAGCTGGCGCCGGCGACGACTTCCTGCGCGATGCCCAGGCCATCGAATTTGCCGCGCACGAAGGCGTCGATGCCGCGCTTGCGGTTGTCGAAATCGGTGGAAAAGTCGCCATAGCGCGCGCCGCTGCCGTCGGGTTTGATGGCGAAGGCCGTGCGCTGGTGCGTGGAGCTGGTGCTTTCATTCATGCCCAGTGCCGAGGCCTTCAGGCTCCATTGCGTATTGAAGTGGTGTTCCAGGTCCAGGTAGACGGTGCTCTGTTCCACCAGGCTGCGGTTCCAGTCGGCGCCCGTGAAGGTGGAGCGCGGCAGCGGCAGTGCGCTGCCGTCGACGTAGCGGGGCAGGCCGATGAACGTGGGGCGGCCGTGGGCCTTGACGTGGCTGGCGGCCAGGCCCACGGTGGTGGCGGGCGCCAGGTCGTAGTCGAGCGCTGCATACAGAGTGCGGTTCTTGCTCCATACCTGGTCGATGAAGGAGTGGCTGTCGTCCTCGTCGACGATGGCGCGTCCGCGCAGGCTGCCTTCCGCGTTCAGGGGCGTGCTGATATCGATTTGGGCGCCATAGTGGTCCCAGGACCCGGCGCGGCCCGTCAGCGTGATCGCGCGTGTGGCCAGAGGGCGCTTGCGCACGAGGTTGACGGAACCGCCGGGGCTGCCCGTGCCGACCAGCATGCTGGAGGCGCCGCGCAGCACTTCCAGGCGGTCGTAGATGACCATGTTTTCCTGGCCCCAGTTACCCAGCGCATAGGTGTTGCGGTCGATCGGCACGCCGTCGTACTGCCACTGGTCGATCTGGAAGCCGCGCGCCGTGATGACCACGCCCGGGCCCACGCCATGCACGCCGACCACGCCGGTGACGTTGTTGACGGCTTCGCGCAAGTCCGTGATGCCCTGGTCGTCCAGGCGCTGGCGCGTCAGCACGCTCACCGATTGGGGAATCTCCTTCATCGCCTGTTCACCCTTACCGATGCTGATCTTGCGCGCCGTGTAGGAACCGCTGCCTTCCGTGGTGGCGCCTTGCTCGGCCTGGCCGACGATGGTAATCGAGG
The DNA here is from genome assembly GCF_001758725.1 of Janthinobacterium sp. HH106. Taxonomy (NCBI): domain Bacteria; kingdom Pseudomonadati; phylum Pseudomonadota; class Betaproteobacteria; order Burkholderiales; family Oxalobacteraceae; genus Janthinobacterium; species Janthinobacterium sp. HH106. The sequence goes on from NZ_LRIC01000001.1 coordinate 8,416, forward strand.
GCATGGTGCGCTCGGCCGCCGAGGCGGCACTGGCCGCCGCCGTGGGGGCGGACGCCGGCGCGGCCACCAGCACGTAGCCGGTGGACGTCTTGCCGATGGCATAGCCGCTGCCGCGCAGCAGCATGGCGAAGCCGTCGTCGATGGCGTAGCTGCCTTGCAGGCCGGCCGTCTGCAGCCCCTGTACCTTGGCCGCGTCGATGACGATGGACACGCCCGCCTGCTGTGCATAGCGGTTCAGGGCGCCGGCCAGCGGGCCGGCGGGAATGGCGTAGCTGGCGACCGCCGGCACGGCCTGGGCGGTTGCCTGGGCATGCAGGGCGGCGCCAGCGACCAGCATGGCCGCCAGGGCCAGCGGGCGCAGACGCGTGCGCAGGGTGTTCGGGGAGGAAGCGGCAACGACTTGAACGTACATGGTGACAGCCTTTTTTGAATGATCTCAGCTGCCTTGACGCGCGAGATGCGCCAACACGAACCTGCGTGGCAAATTATTTTTTTGCGGTGCCAGTGCTTGGCGCGTCGACCATCACCAGGTAGCGTGTCAGCATGCGGATGCGCAGTTGCGGGAAATTGTCGATCAACAGCTGCAGCGCCTTGTCCGTGTCGTCCAGCGGCAGCACGGCCGCCACGCGGATGCCGGCGATCTGCGCGCGGTCGTAATGCAGCTGGCCGGGACGGTGGCGCGCCAGCTCGTCGAGCACCTCGGCCAATGGCTGGTCGTCGACCACCAGCTGGTGCGCGTGCCACGCTTGCTGCACGCTGACCGCATCGATGGTTGTTAGCGGTCCGACGCCGTCGTCCGTGATGCGCGTGCGCTGACCCGCCCGCACCACGATGGCCGGATGTTGCGGCACTTGCGCCAGCACTTTTGACTCCAGCATGTTCAGGATGGTGGCGCCGTCTTCCCGGCGCACGCTAAAGCGCGTGCCCAGCGCGCGGATCGCCGCCTGCCTGCTGTCGACGATGAAGGGGCGCTGCGCATCCTTGGCGACGTCGACGAGGATGTCGCCACGCACCAGTTCCACGTGCCGCTCGCCCGCAGTAAAGCGCACGTTGACGGCGCTGTCGCCGGCCAGGGTGATCCGGCTGCCGTCGGCCAGGATGTGCGACTGCCATTGCCCTGTGGGGCTGCGCAGGTCGGCCAGCAGGTAGGCGGGGCGCTCGCTGGCGACCATGGCCGTGCCCAGCACCAGCACGGCAACGGCACTCGCGGCGGCCAGCTGGCGCAGGCGCTGGCGGGGACGATCGGGGGCGATGGCGGCCAGGGCGGCCCGGGCGGGGCGATGGTCGCCGCCGGCCGGCTCGCGCACGGCGTGCAACTGGCGCAGCAGGTTTTCCATGCCGGCCGCTGCGTTCGCGTGCAGCGGGTCGGCCGCCTTCCATGCGGCGAAGCCGGAGCGTGCCTGTTCGCGCTCGGCCGGGTCGTCGGCGCTCAGGCGCACGATCCACTGCGCGGCCTGTTCGGCTGCCGCGTCGGTGCGCGCGCCCTTCATGCCGCCATGGCCGGGCAGGCGTGGCGGCAGGCCAGCAAGGCTTGCACCAGGTATTTTTGCACCATGCGCGTGGAGACGTTCAGCTGCGCGGCGACGGCGGCCTGCGGCTGCTCTTCCAGGTAGTGCAGCAAGAAGGCGTCGCGCGCCTTGGCGGACAAGCCGGCCAGCGCCGTGGCGATCTGCCCGAGCGCCTGCACTGCCATCAGGATCTCGTCCGGCGACGGCGCGCCGGGCAGGCTGTCGGCCAGCAGGGCCAGTTCCGCCAGGTAGCTACGTTCAAGTACCTGCCGGCGCGCGCGGTCGAGCAGCAAGCGCTTCGCCGTGGTGGACAGATAGGCGCGCGGCTCGCGCATGCCGAACAGGGCGTCGCGCGAAGCGATGATGCGCACGAACGTGTCTTGTGCCACATCGGCCGCGCCATGCGGACAGCTGAGCTTTTTGCGCAGCCAGCCCACCAGCCAGCCATGATGCTCGCTGTAGAGCGACTGCACTTGCTGTTGCAGGCTGGACTGAATGGCGGACATGGGGTATGAATAATATAAATGAGAATTATTCTCATTGTAAGCGCCGGCGGCGTCTCGCCACAATCCCCGATTGCATGCGGAGGGGGCGGGTGTTGCGCGCAGGCCGCATGCGCGGCGGCCGGAAATGAAAAAACCCGCCGCTGCACGGGGCAGGGCGGGTTCATCAATGCTGCAAATTCTTGGTGGTGATAGGTGGACTTGAACCACCGACCCCAGCATTATGAATGCTGTGCTCTAACCAACTGAGCTATATCACCAAACAGACCGGTCAGACCGGATGCTGGTTGTGACCAGGTGAAACCTGATCGATGTTCTTTGGTGGTGATAGGTGGACTTGAACCACCGACCCCAGCATTATGAATGCTGTGCTCTAACCAACTGAGCTATATCACCCAACAGCCGAGCATTATCCAGTCTTCCGATTTCCTTGTCAATGCTGGAGCAAAAAAATGTGCGGGTTTTTCGTGGTGGATTGTTGTATGGCTATTTCAGCAACGCTTGAATCTGCGCCAGCATGGCCGCGGCCGGGTCACGTCCCAGGCAATCGATGACGATGCGTTCCGGCATCGAGCGCAGCCAGGTCAGCTGCCGTTTGGCCAGCTGGCGCGTGGCGATGATGCCCGTCTCGCGCAAGGCGGCGCGGTCGATGCGGCCGTCGAGGTATTCCCAGGCCTGGCGGTAGCCCACGCAGCGCATCGACGGCAGGCCCGGGTGCAGGTCGCCACGGCGGCGCAGCTGTTCCACTTCGTCGAGCAGGGCGTCGTTTTTCAGCATCAGGTCGAAGCGCGTGGCGATGCGCGCGTGCAGCACGGCGCGGTCGGACGGCTCCAGCGCGAACGATTGCAGCCGGAACGGCAGCACGGTCTTTTCGCGGCGGTCCAGCAGGGCCGACATGGGCTGACCGGACAGGGCGATGATTTCCAGCGCGCGGCCGATGCGCTGCGCGTCCTGCGGCGCCAGGCGCGCGGCCGTGACGGGGTCCTGCTCGGCCAGGCGCGCATGCATGGCGGGCCAGCCGATGGCGGCCGCGTCTTCTTCCAGCCGGGCGCGCAGCACCGGATCGGCGCCGGGCAAGTCGTCGAGGCCATCGGCCAGGCCCTTGAAGTACAGCATGGTGCCGCCGACGAGCAGCGGCAGCTTGCCGCGCGCGGAGATGTCCGCCACCAGACGCAGGGTATCGTTGCGGAACTGGGCCACGGAATACGCATCGAGCGGGTCGATGATGTCGATCAGATGATGCGGTACCTGGGCCAGTTCATCTTGCGACGGCTTGGCCGTGCCGATATCCATGCCCCGGTAGACGAGGGCGGAATCGACGGAAATGATCTCGGACGGGATCGCTTGCGCGATGGCCAGCGCACTGGCCGTCTTGCCGCTGGCCGTGGGGCCCATGATGGCGACGGCCAGGGGGAGGTGTGGGGTGTTTTGCATGTTGACTCGTGTAAGGTGATGCGTAGGTCGGCTTAGCGCAAGCGTAAGCCGACGTGATGACGCCGCTGCAGTGTCGGATTACGCTTGCGCTAATCCGACCTACCGTTTATTGGCCGCGCAGGAACAGCTTGTCTAGCGCGTTGATCTCGACCTGCACCCAGGTGGGTCGGCCATGGTTGCACTGGTCGGCGCGTTCCGTGCTCTCCATCTGGCGCAGCAGGGCGTTCATCTCTTGCACCGACAAGATCCGGTTGGCGCGCACGGCCGTGTGGCAGGCCAGGGTGCCCAGCAATTCGTTCTGGCGCTCGATCAGCACGCGCGAGCCGCCGTATTCGCGCACGTCGCGCAGCACGTCGCGCGCCAGGGTTTGCGCGTCGGCGTTCTTGAGCAGGGTCGGCACGGAGCGCACGGCCAGGGTGGTGGGCGACAGGGCGGCGATATCGAAGCCCAGCGCTTTTAACGTCTCCTGGTTTTCATTCGCCGTCGACACTTCGATGGCGTCCGCGTAGAACGTCACGGGGATCAGCAAGGATTGCACCTGCATGTCCTGGCCGGAGACCTGCGCCTGCAGCGCGTTTTTCAGCTGTTCGTACAGGATGCGCTCGTGCGCCGCGTGCATGTCGACCAGCACCAGGCCCTTGGTGTTTTGCGCCAGGATGTAGATGCCGTGCAGCTGGGCCAGGGCAAAGCCCAGCGGATATTCTTCGCGCGCCATCGCTTCGGGCGAGGCGATGTAGGGCTCCACCTGCGTGATCGGCGAGTTGGCGGCACCTGCGCCGCCGCCGAACAGGGCGCCGTAGGCCGCCGTGTCCTGGGCCACGCCTGGCGCCTCGGCGAAGAAGGGGCGGGCCGCGCCGGGCGGGGCGGGCGCGAAGGTATTCGTAAATTGCGCGCCGAACGAGGTCTGCGTCTGCTCGCGGCGCCAGATACCGGGGCCGCCGTTAGCGGAACCGGCGTCGCCGCCCAGGGTGGAGGCGGCCGGCAGCGGTGCCGGCACGCTGCCGAAGGCCGTGGCCGATGTCTGCGCCAGCGCGCGCTGCACCGCGTGGAAGACGAACTGGTGCACGGAGCGGCTGTCGCGGAAGCGTACTTCGATCTTCGACGGGTGCACGTTGACGTCGACCAGGGCCGGATCGAGGTCGAGCGCCAGCACGTACGACGGGAAGCGGTCGCCATGCAGCACGTCTTGATACGCCATGCGCACGGCGTGCACGAGCAGCTTGTCGCGCACGAAGCGCCCGTTGACGTAAAAGAACTGGCCGTCGGCGCGCGCCTTCGACGCCGTCGGCAAGCCGGCAAAGCCGTGAATGCGCAGGCTGCCAGCCGACTCGTCCAGCGCCAGGCGCGCTTCGGCGAAGTCGTTGCCCAGGATGTGGGCGCTGCGCTTGGCCAGTTCGCTGATATTCCACTGGTCGATGGTGCGGCCGTTGTGCGACAGCGAGAACGACACGTCGGGCCGCGCCAGCGCGATGCGGCGCACGACTTCGGCGCAGTGGCCGTACTCCGTCTGCTCGGATTTGAGGAATTTGCGCCGCGCGGGCGTGTTGAAATACAGGTCCTGCACGTCGACCGTGGTGCCGTGCGCGCCCGACGACGGCGACACGCTGCCGTTGTGCGAGCCGACGATTTCCCACGCATGGGCCGCATCCATCGTGCGCGAGGTCACGGTGACGGCGGCCACCGAGGCGATCGAGGCCAGTGCCTCGCCCCGGAAGCCCAGGGTGCCCACGTTTTCCAGGTCGTGCAGCGATGCGATCTTCGAGGTGGCGTGGCGCGCCAGGGCCAGCGGCAGCTGGTCTTTGTCGATGCCGCGCCCGTTGTCGGTGATCGCGATGCGTTTCACGCCCCCTTCTTCCAGCCGCACCGTGATCTGCGTGGCGCCCGAGTCGAGCGCGTTTTCCAGCAGCTCCTTGACCACGGCCGACGGCCGCTCGACCACCTCGCCGGCGGCGATTTGCGAAATCAACTGGTCAGGCAGGGCCTGGATCGGGCGGTGGGGCGTGATGGGAGCGTTCATGCCTTAATTATACCGGGGTCAGACCCGCAACGCCGCCTACGCAAAGCGTAGCGCCAACGTACTTGGGGTCAGACCCTCAACACCGTTAACACAAAATTTTGCGCTAACGTACCCGGGGGTCTGACCCCAGCCTTGATCCATATTTACTTCGCCACCTCCCGCACCGGTATCGGCGCATTGCACAGGTCAACGTGGCCGGCCGTGACCTTGCTCCACGGGCCGCCGCGATGGCGCTGGGCTTCCAGCACGGCCTGGTAGGCGGCGCTGTCGGTGCGCATCACTTCCAGGTGGCTGCGCTGCTCGGGTGGCACGCTGGCGGCCAGGCGGATGGACTTGATCGGCACGTTTTTCTCGGGGCTGTCGTAAAAGCCCATGGGGGCCGTGCCGCGTGGCAGGGTGGACAGCAATGGCATGCCGGAGACGACCCGGCCGACGACCGTGATGTCGCGGTCCAGGTGGCGCGGCGACTGGCCGATGACGGCGTACAGCTCGGTGCCGCCGCCGCTGTCGCTGGCGCTGTCGCGGCCCACGCCCACGGTGGCATAGCAATGCGTGAGCCAGGCCGTGCCGGTTTTCGGGTCGCGCGCGGATGGGAAGCCGTTCGAATGGCCGACCTGCGGCGCATAGCCGTCAACGTCCGGCAGGCGCGTGAAGCTCTTGATGTTTTTCAATGGCACGGTGAATTCGCCGGGCAGGGTGCGCTGGGCGTGCTGGATGGGCTTGGGATTTTTCTCGTTCGGATCGCCCCACTGCGCCACCCAGTTGTCCTGCGCGCGCGTGATGGCCAGGCCGTCGTAATACTGTTCGGCCACCAGGGCCTTGATGTTGGCCACGTGCTTCGGTGCGAAGTCGGGCGCCAGTTCGATCACCACGCGGCCGGCGGGAATGTCCAGGTACAGGGTGTTGTCCGGGTCCAGCGCACGCCAGTCGGACGGTTTCGAGGCCTTGATCACGTCGGCCAAGGTTGCCTTGGCGGGCAGTTCGGCGGGCGCCTTGATCTGGACAGGGGCCGCGTGGGCCGTCAGATGTGCAAGGCCCAGTACGGTGGCCATGGTCAGGCCGCTCAATGGGTGTCGATACATGTTTTCTCCTGGTGGGCGCGGGTTGCGCCGTGGAGAAAGTGTATACCGGAATGGCAATATTTCGTTGTAAAAACATTGCAGATGGTAATCCTGACAGTTGCCTGCCGATATGGCGTTTCCTTAACCTTTACTTAAAATGCCACATCGCCAAGGGCGCTGCCGAATTAATCACGAAATATCGGCCCGGGGACTGCCGTTGCGCTGGCCGGGTGGTGTATGATTCCGCCGCTACCTTTAGGGAAAAATATATGGATTTTGTGCAATTCCTCGACATGATCGTGCATGTCGACAAGACGCTGGGCCTCTTGATCGAGCAGTACGGTACTCTCGTGTATGCGGTGCTGTTTGCCATTATTTTTTGCGAGACAGGCCTCGTGGTGCTGTTTTTCTTCCCTGGGGATACCTTATTGTTTATCGCCGGCGCGTTTTGCGCGACGGGACAGATGCACCTGGGCTTGCTGATCGCCTTGCTGGTGACGGCCGCCGTCACGGGCAACACGCTCAATTACTGGATAGGCGAGGCCATCGGGCAAAGGGTGTTTACCCACGATTACCGCTGGATCAACAAGGATGCCATGCGCCGCACGCATGAATTTTTTGAAAAGCACGGCGGCAAGACCATCATCCTGGCCCGTTTCGTGCCGGTGGTGCGCACCTTCGCCCCGTTCGTGGCCGGCATTTCCGACATGACGCATGCGCGCTTCCAGATGTACAACGTGACGGGCGCCCTGTTGTGGGTGGTCGGTCTGGTGACGGCGGGCTACTTCTTCGGCAATATTCCGTGGATCCGCGACCACCTGACCTTGATCGTGCTGATCGGTGTCGGCGCCGCGGTCGTGCCGGTGGTACTGGGCGGCTTGTGGAAACTCTACAAGCGCATGGTCGGCAAGTCGGCCTAAGGCCGCATGGATCCGGGGCAAGCGAGCTGCGGCACAGCCCGCAGCCGGCCCCGGATCCCGTTTTTCTCCGCGTTGTTTCTGTATTACGCCTGCGCTGATTCAAGTTTTGTTGCTTTCCAGCCGTAAACCAGAAGGTATTCTCACTTTCTGGATTTCCATGCGACATTTGAGCGCCCTGTTAGCTTGCAGCCTTGCCGCGATGGCGGCCATGGCAAGCGCCAAAGATGCCCCCGCTTCGGCGAGCGTGGCCGCCTCCGCGCCGATGTCGGCGTCGGCGCGCGCGGCCGCCATGAAAACCCTGACCGAATCGGTGAAGGGCAAGGAGGCCAAGGCGCCTGTCGTCGTCGCGCCCACGGCGCGCGAGAAGGAAGAAGCGGCCGAAGTCGACCTGTCCGAACGCATCGCGGCGCGCCTGGCGGAAATGCGCGCCACCCAGGCGGCCCGCGCCGCCGCCCGCGCCAAGCGCGCCGCCGTGGTGAAGGCCGCGCCGCCGCCACCGCCGCCCGTGGCGCGCGGCACGCACTGGTCGTACGAGGGGGAGAGTGGTCCGGCCAACTGGAGCAAGATCAATGTCGACTGGGCCAAGTGCGGCAATGGCAACCGCCAGTCGCCGATCGATATCCGCGATGGCATGAAGGTGGAACTCGAGCAGATCAGCTTTGACTACCATCCGTCGTCGTTCAATGTGGTCGACAACGGCCACACGGTGCAGGTGGGCGTGAGCGGCGGCAATTACATCACGGTGCAGAACCGCATGTTCGAGCTGCAGCAATTCCATTTCCACCGTCCGTCCGAAGAGCGCATCAATGGCAAGGCATTCGAAATGGTGGTGCACCTGGTGCATCGCGATGCGGAAGGCCGGCTGGCGGTGCTGGCGCTGCTGCTGGAGCGGGGCGCGCCGCAAGCGACCATCCAGACCGTGTGGAACAACCTGCCGCTGGAAAAATTCGACACCATGCAGCCGACCATCCTGCTCGATCCCGCCGAGATGCTGCCTGCGCGGCGCGACTACTACACGTATATGGGATCGCTGACTTCGCCGCCGTGCAGCGAGGGCGTGCTGTGGCTGGTGATGAAGCAGCCGGTGCAGGCTTCGCCGGCGCAGATGGCGCTGTTCAGCCGTTTGTATCCGCTCAATGCGCGCCCGGTGCAAGCCGGTAATGGACGCATCATCAAGGAATCAAACTAAGAGCGCCTGAAAAAAGCCCATGGCGTTGTTGCCATGCCTCGTCGTACATGCGTACTGCCTTCGGCAAGGCGCCTAGCCCTGGACTTTTTCAGTCACTCTTACATAAATTCGAGGCGCTGGCGGCCGCTCCATGCGGCGCCGGCAGCCAGCGTATCGGGCTGGATCAGGGCAGGCTCGATGCAGATGAAGCGCTGGTACTCGTCGTCGCCCAGGTCGGGCAGGGCGGCCGCGTCCTGCGCGCCGGGGTTCCACACGACGGCATCCGTGAAGCCCTGCTGCTCCAGGCGCAAGGTGTGGCCGCCGGACTGCAGGGTCAGGGCGCCCGGCAACTGGTAATAGATGCGGTCCAGCTTGTCCGAAAATTGCAACTCCTCTTCCGCCTGCAAGGCATCTTGCGGCGTCTCATCCGAATAGCGCACGCGCTGCAGGCCGCCAACGCGGGCCTCGCTCAATCGATCGATCGCAAAATAGCTGTGCAGGGCGGCCGAGAACGGAAACGCCTGTTCGCCCGTGTTGTGCACGGACAGGTACAGTTCCAGCGATTGGCCTTGCACCGCCACGCGCAGGCGCAGGGTGAAGGCCCATGGCCAGCTGGCGGCGATCGCCTCCGGCAGGTCCGTGTGCTGCAGGATGAATTGCGCCCATGCGGCCCCATCGGTCTCGCCCGTCGATTCCAGCTGCCAGGTCGCCACGCGCGCAAAGCCGTGGCGCATGCCCGTGCCGCGCGCGCCGAACTGGGGGAAGATCAAGGGCACGCCGCCCCGGATGGCGCGGCTGCCGTCGAGGGCGGAATCGCGGCTGCAGAACAGGCGCTCCTGGCCATCGCTGGTTTGCCACGAGACCAGGTGGCCGCCGTACAGGGTGACGGTCGCCTGCGCGCCATCGGCGGCGCGGATGGTCACGGCCGGCAACTGGCCAAAGGTGCTGTCGCTCATGCTAGGCTTTCATGTCAGGTCAAACGGCTTTTCGCCAGCGGCGGATTCTTGGCAAAGTAATTCTTGATGCCCGTGACGATGGCGTCGGCCATCTGGTCCTGGTAGCCGTTGTCGGTCAGCTTGGCTTCTTCCTCCGGATTCGAGATGAAGGCCGTCTCGATCAGGATGGACGGGATGTCCGGCGCTTTCAGCACGGCGAAGCCGGCCTGCTCGACGGAACCCTTGTGCAGGCGGTTGATGCCGCCGATTTCGCGCAGCACGGCCTTGCCCAGCTTCATGCTGTCATTGATCTGCGCCGTCGTCGACAGGTCGAGCAGCACGCTGGCCAGCTGCTTGTCGTGGTTCTTCACGTTCACGCCGCCGATCAGGTCGGCCTGGTTTTCCTTGTTGGCCAGCCAGCGCGCGGCCGTCGAGGTGGCGCCCTTTTCGGACAGCACGAAGACAGACGAGCCGCGCGCCGTCGGCTGGATGAAGGCGTCGGCGTGGATCGAGACGAACAGGTCGGCCTGCACCTTGCGCGCCTTTTCCACGCGCATGCCCAGCGGGACGAAGAAGTCGGCGTCGCGCGTGAGCATGACGCGCATGTTCGGCTGCAATTCCAGCTTGGTCTTGAGGCGCTTGGCGATGGCCAGCACCACGTCTTTTTCGCGGCTGCCCCGGCTGCCCATGGCGCCCGGGTCTTCGCCGCCGTGGCCGGGATCGAGCGCGATGGTAATCATGCGCACCACTTTCTGGCCCGGCAGGGGGCGCGCTTCGGGGCGCTGTTCCGGACGCAGTTCGGGCACGGGCGGCACGGTGGGCGCCGGCGGCGTCACGGCGGCCACGGGCGGCTTGCCGCTCTCGGGCAGCGGCAGCGCGGGCGGCGGCGTATGCGTGTCGGACATCAGGGGCTTGGCCGGGTCGCTCGACCAGTCGCCCTTTTCGATCATTTGCGCGATCAGGTCCGGCTCGCGCACGGGATACAGGTCGAAGATCAGACGGTGGTTGTAGGAGCCGGCCGGCGGCAGGGTAAACAGCTGCGGCGTGACTTCTTCCTTCAGGTCGAACACGAGGCGCACCACGTTGGGCCGGTTCTGGCCCACGCGCACCTGCTTGATGTACGGGTCGTTCGACTGGATCTTCGCCACCAGGCCCTTCAAGGTGGGATTGAGTTCCAGCCCTTCGATGTCGACCACCAGCCGTTCCGGATCCTTGACGATGAAGTGGGTCGCCTTGAGGATGCTGTCGTTTTCCAGGGTGACGCGCGTGTAGTCCTCGGCCGGCCAGACGCGCACGGCGAGAATTTGCGCCGCCATCGCCGACATGGGCGCGAACACGGACAACAGCAGGGTGCCGCCGGCCTTGAGCACCGTGCGCCGGGTGATGGGCGAGGAGATCAAAGGTTCGGGGCGAATTTGAGACGGTGAAGGCATGACAGACCCAATTCAGAAGACGCTTGCAATTCTACATCACGTCCTGTACCCGCAACGTTCAAATAAATATTCAGGTCGGCCGGCGGCAGCACCGGTTCGGCTTTCTCCGGCCATTCGACGATGCAGATATTGCGCCCGTCGAAGTCTTCGCGGAAGCCCGCGTCGAGGAATTCCTCGGCGCTGCCCATGCGGTACAGGTCGAAGTGGATGACGTTGATGCTCTGGCCGTCGAGCTGCACCGTGTACGGTTCGGACAAGGTGTAGGTGGGGCTTTTGACGTGGCCCGCGTGGCCGGCCGCGTGCAGCAGGGCGCGCGTGAGGGCCGTCTTGCCGGCGCCCAGGTCGCCGTGCAGGTAGATCGCCAGGCCCGGCGCCAGCGCGCGCGCCAGCGCGGCGCCCAGCGCGGCGGTGCCGGCTTCGTCGTGGAGGTGGGCTGTGAAGTGTTCGGTCATGATCTTCCGTATCGCATAAAATGGAGGCTGCTGTCATTGTAACCGCCCGCGCGCCTGCCGTTTTCCGTAAAGTCCCCTATGTCCGCCACCACCACCGATCTCGCCGTCCTGGCGCGCACCATCAAGGAATGGGGGCGCGAGCTGGGTTTTGCCGAGGTGCGCATCGCCGACGTGGACCTGTCGCACATGGAAGCACCGTTGCAGGCCTGGCTCGATGCAGGGTATCACGGCGAAATGGATTACATGGCCAGCCACGGCATGAAGCGCGCGCGCCCGGCCGAACTGGTGCCGGGCACGGTGCGTGCCATCAGCGCGCGCATGAACTACCTGCCGCCGGCGCTGGGCCCCGACTGGCGCGCACACGAGGCGGCGCGCGACGCCGACCCCGCGGCGGCCGTGATCTCCGTGTATGCGCGGGGCCGCGACTATCACAAGGTGATGCGCTCGCGCTTGCAGCAGCTGGCCGACCGCATCAAGGGCGAGATCGGCGACTTCGGCTACCGCGTCTTCAGCGATTCGGCGCCCGTGATGGAAGTCGAGCTGGCGCAAAAGGGCGGCCTGGGCTGGCGCGGCAAGCACACCTTGCTGATCAACCGCCAGGGCGGTTCCTTCTTTTTCCTCGGCGAGATCCTCATCGACGTGCCGCTGCCCGTCGACCCGCCCGAGACGCCGCGCTGCGGCCAGTGCTCGGCGTGCATCACGGTGTGCCCGACGCAAGCCATCCTGGGGCCGTACCAGCTTGACGCGCGCCGCTGTATCTCCTACCTGACGATTGAGCTGAAGGGCGCGATTCCCGTCGAGATGCGTCCCCTGATCGGCAACAAGGTGTACGGCTGCGACGATTGCCAGACCGTCTGCCCGTGGAACAAGTTCGCCCAGCGCGCCGTCGTGCCCGACTTCGACGAGCGCCACAGCCTGGGCAGCGCCGGCATGGTGGAACTGTTCGCCTGGACGGAAGAGGAATTCAACCGCCGCATGGAAGGCAGCGCGATCCGCCGCATCGGCCACGAACGCTGGCTGCGCAACCTGGCCGTCGGCATGGGCAACGCGGCCGCCAAGGCCCGGGGCCAGGCCGACATCGTCGCGGCCCTGCTGTCGCGCCGCGCGCATCCGTCGGCCATCGTGCGCGAACACGTCGAATGGGCACTGGCCTTGCACGGCATCGCTTGAGCTGCGTTTAAGTCTGCTTCAGGCGCAGCGCCGACCACTCGCTGTCGATGGCGATCATCGCCACGCTGTCGAGACCTGTTGCCTGCGCATACAGGCGAATATCGTCGCGGTGGATATCGCTGCCCGCCTTGATGCCACCCTTGCGGTACGCCACCCAGACCGCGCCGCCCGGCGCCAGGCGCGCCTGCGCCGCCGGCAGGAACTGCTCCAGTTCCGCGCGGCTGCGCGCGAACAGCAGTAGCCAGTCGGCGTTCTCTCCTTCGCTCACCCGCCGTTCGGCCGGCAACTGCGCCAGCAGGGCGGCATGCTCGCCGCCGTCATTGAGCACGGCCAGGGCTCTGGCATTTTTCACAACCATTTTTTCAGTAACGGTTTTGTCGGGCATGGCATTTACGCGTGGAGGGAGAAAAGACGAGCATAACAAATTTCTCCTTGACTTATCGATATATCGTTATAAAATAGCGATACCTACTAACGATATATCTTTAAAGAGAAAACATGAGAAACTCACACCACGCAGAACACAGCCATTGCGGCCAACATCACCATCACCATCAAGGCGGGCATCGCCACGAAGACCGTCACGAATACTTCATGCACGGCCGCGGCCCGCGCGGCTTCGACGAGCGCGGCGACGGCATGGGCCATGGCGGCCCCGGTGGCCGGGGCGGGCGCGGCGAACGGGCCGAGCGCGTCTTCGGCCGCGGCGATCTGCCGCTGATCGTGCTGGCGCTGATCGAAATCAGCCCCCGTCACGGCTACGAAATCATCAAGGCCATCGAAGAGCGTTGCGGCGGCGCGTATGCCCCCAGCCCGGGCGCCGTGTATCCGACATTGACCTTGCTGGAAGAGCAGGATCATGTGACGTCCTCCGAAAGCGCCAGCGGCAAGAAGCTCTACACGATCACGGAGCTGGGGCGCGCCTATCTCGACGAGAACCGCGCCCAGGTGGACGGCATCCTGGCCCGCCTCGACATGTTTGCCCGCGTCCAGGCGCGCAACGCCTTGCCCGAGCGCGTGCGCCAGGCCATGCACACCCTCAAGCATGCGCTGTTGCTGAACAAGACCAACTGGAGCGAAGCGGAAGCCGAGCGCGTGTCCGCCGTGCTGGAACAGGCGGCGAACGCCATCGTCGACGGCCACTGAGCCCACTTTACAAGGACAAGCAATGACTACTGCCTCACCTGCAACACCACGTCCGCATGCCATCGAGCGCGTGCGGCATGACTTGAAACTGCGCGTGCTCACCGTCGTGCGCACCGAACAGCTGACGCCGCACATGCGCCGCATCACGCTGGCGGGCGACGACCTGGACGGCTTCGTCTCGCCCGCGCACGACGACCACGTGAAACTGTTCTTCCCCGCGCCGGGCCAGACGACGCCCGTGTTCCCCGTGCTGGGCAATGGCGCCAATCCCATCGAGTATGCGGAAGGGCCGCGCCCCATCGCCCGCAATTACACGCCGCGCCACTACGATGCCGAACGGCGCGAGCTGGAAATCGACTTCGTGCTGCATGGCGACGGGCCTGCATCGTTGTGGGCGGCGCAAGCGGCGCCCGGCCAGACCCTGGGCGTGGGCGGGCCGCGCGGCTCGATGCTGGTGCCGCTCGACTTCGACTGGTATGTGCTGGTGGGCGACCAGACGGCCTTGCCGGCCATCGCCCGCCGCCTGGAGCAGCTGCCGGCCACGGCGCGGGCCATCGCCGTGATCGAGATTGTCGAAGACGGCGAGCAGATCGCGCTCGAGTGCGCGGCGCAGCTGGACGTGCGCTGGGTGGCACGCAATGGCCGCCAGGGTCCGCTGCTGCTCGACGCCTTGCGCCAGATCGCGCTGCCGTCAGAGGGAGACGGCTACGTGTGGGTGGCGTGCGAGCACGCGCAGGTGCAGGGTTTGCGCGGGCATTTTATCGACGCCGGGGTGCCGAAGCAGCATCTGCATGTGGCCAGTTACTGGAAGCATGGGGCGGCGGAGCACCATGAGCATCACGATGCGTGATGGTGGTGATGGTGGTGTCGGGTTACGCGCTTTGCGCTAACCCGACCTACGCCGACCTACGTTGCAATATACGGCGTAATCCAACGTTACCGCCATTACTTCAACAACCCCGCCAGCTCCACCGCCGTCTTGACCTGCATCTTGTCGAAGATATGCGCGCGGTGGACTTCCACGGTGCGCATGCTGATGCCCAGCTTGTCGGCCACCACCTTGTTCATCTTGCCCGCCAAAATCAGGTCCAGCACTTCGCGTTCGCGCGTCGACAGGGTGGCCAGGCGCGCGTGCACGGCGGCCAGTTCGCCCGCCTGGCGCGAGTTGGCCAGGCCCTGCTGCACGCGGTCCATCAGGTCGTTGTCGTTGAACGGCTTTTCAAAGAAATCGAAGGCGCCCCGTTTCAGGCTGTCGACGGCCATCGGCACGTCGCCGTGGCCGGTGAGGAAAATCACGGGCAGGCGCGCCGTCAGGTCGCGCTTGACCAGCTGGTCGAACAGGGCGATGCCGTTCATGTCGGGCATGCGCACGTCGAGCAGCACGCAGTCGCCGGCGGCGTCGAAGCCGCCGTCCAGGCTATCGAGAAATTGCTGGGCGCTGGCGTAGCTGCGCGCCTCGATGCTGCGCGAGGCGGCCAGCCAGGAGAGGGAGTCGCGCACGACTTCTTCGTCGTCGATGATGTGTAGCATGGTGTCTCCGGCTTGTCGGTTATTCGTTATGCGTTATTGCCTGGTGCGGCGCGCGGCGCGGCCGGCACGCTGAAGGTAAAGATGGTACCGCCAGCGGGGTTGGCGCCGAAGGTCAGCGCGCCGCCGTGAAATTCGATGGCAGTGCGGCAGATGTTCAGGCCCATGCCCATGCCTTCGGACTTGGTCGAGAAAAACGGCGAAAACAGCCGCTCGGCCACGTCCACCGGGATGCCGTGGCCATGGTCGATCACGTCCACCGTCACCATGCCTTGCTGCGCGTCGTGGCTGGCCCGCAGACGCATGATACGCCGTCCGGGCGCCGCATCCTGCATGGCTTCGATGGCGTTGCGCGTCAGGTTCAGCAGCACTTGCTCGATCATCACGGGGTCGGCGCGCAGCAGCGGCAGGTCCGGCGGCAGCTCTTCCTGGATGGTGACATAGTATTTGCGCGCCTGCAGGTCGATCAGCGCGCGGATGCCGTCGATCAGGGTGCGCAGGGCGATATCCTGGCGCTGCGGTTCGCTCTTGCGCACGAAATCGTGCACGCTGCGGATGATCTGGCCGGCCCGCTGCGCCTGCGCGCTGGCCTGTTCCAGCGCCGGCTTCAGGGTGCCCGGATCGACGGGGGCGTCATGCTCGATGGCGCGGCGGATCAAATTCAAGGCCCCTGTCGTGTAGCTGGAAATGGCCGCCAGCGGCTGGTTCAGTTCATGCGCCAGCATCGACGCCAGCTCGCCCATGGTGGCCAGGCGCGAGCTCGTTTGCAGCTTTTCCTGCTGCTGGCGATTGAGCTCCTCGACGCGCTTGCGGTCCGAGATGTCGAGCACGGAACCCATCCAGCCCGTCTGCTGGCCATTCTTGTCCACCAGCGGCGCTTCGAAGATCAGCACGGGCACGCGCGTGCCGTCCGGGCGCTGGAAATAGGTTTCGAACTGCGGCGTGGGATTGCCGGCCAGGGCCTTGACGAAGCGCTGCTGGTATTCCTCCAGCGCCTCCGGCACCCAGTAGGGCATGGGCGGCAAACGGCCCAGGATTTCCTCGGGCGGATAGCCGACGATCTGGCAAAACGCGGGATTCACGTAGGTGACGCGGCCTTCCAGGTCGCGCGCGCGCATGCCCGTCACCAAAGAGTTTTCCATCGCCGTGCGAAACAGCATCTGCTGGCGCAGCGCGCCTTCGGCCACCAGGCGGCGCGAGATGTGGCGCCACAGGGCCAGCAAGCTCCATAATAAACCCAGCGACAGGGCGATGACGGAGCCGACCAGCAGATTGGGCAGCAGCTTGGGCTGGCTTTTCACGCTGTCGGTAAACAGGGTGATGGTGGCGCCGGGCACGTCGAGCGCGCGCTTGTGCGTGTACACGCCGTGGCCGGGACCGGCGGCGGCGCGCCGCGCCAGCACCTTGTCGTCGCGGTCGATCAGCGAAATCTGGTTATCCTGCGCAAACCACCACGGCACCATTTCATCGAGCAGGCTGCTGATCTGATAGGTGGCCACCAGGCTGCCGACATAGCGCTGACCATCGAACAGGGGCTGGTGGTAATCCATCAGCATGGCGCCCGGCGGCGCATCGGGAAAGCCCGTCTGCTGCGAAGGCTGGGCGTATTGGCCCCGGTGCAGGCGGCGCGCATTGTCGGCCGCCGTCAGCGAGGCCGGCGCAAACGACAGGGCGTGCGGCAGATTGTTGTCGCTGGTGGCCAGCACCTTGCCGTTGGTATCGAGCCACAGCACGCGCTGCAATTCGCGGCCATTGCGCAGCATCTGCTGCAGCCGTTCGTGCACTTTTTCCGCCGACAGGGAGCCGCTGGCGATGTCCACGCCCAGGTTGAACAGGCTTTCCTCGTTGCGCGCCAGCTGGAAGCGGATGGTCTGCTCCACCCACAGCGTATCGGCGATCAGCTGCTCCTGGCGCTCGTTGCTTTCCATCTGGCGTGCCTGCCAGGGTAGCCAGAACAGGATGGACAGGAACAGCAGCAGCAGGATGACGGGCAGCAGCCAGCGCATCGGACTCGATAGCTTGAAGCGGCGCGCAAGGGTGGGGGGAGTCGGCATGGCTGGCAGGGTAGCGGCTTATCGGGAACCGGCTATTGTGGTTAACCACAATAGCCGAGGCAGTTTCTTTGGCACAATATTCAAGTAGACAAATAATAAAGTTTTTCTAAACACCATTCAGGAGACAAAAATGCAGATGAAAACCATGTTCGTCGCGCTGTGCGCGGCCATCGGCGCCACCGCCGGCGTCCACGCTTACGCGCAAGCCCCCATCGTCATCAAGTTCAGCCACGTCGTGGCCACGGACACGCCGAAAGGCCAGGCCGCCGAGCGCTTCAAGCAGCTGGCCGAAAAAGCCACGAATGGCAAGGTCAAGGTCGAACTGTACCCGAACAGCCAGTTGTACAAGGACAAGGAAGAACTCGAAGCCCTGCAGCTGGGCGCCGTGCAGATGCTGGCGCCGTCGCTGGCCAAGTTCGGCCCGCTGGGCGTGAAGGAATTCGAAGCGTTCGACCTGCCCTACATCTTCCCCACCAAGACGGCGTTGTACAACGTCACCGAAGGTGAAATCGGCAAGAGCCTGCTGAAAAAACTCGAACCCAAGGGTATCACGGGCCTGGCCTACTGGGACAATGGCTTCAAGGTGATGTCGGCCAACAAGCCGCTGCATACCCCGGCCGACTTCAAGGGCCTGAAAATGCGCATCCAGTCGTCGAAGGTACTCGATGCGCAGATGCGCGCGCTGGGCGCCAACCCGCAGGTGCTGGCCTTCTCGGAAGTGTATCAGGCGCTGCAGACGGGCGTGGTCGACGGCACGGAAAATCCGCCATCGAATATGTACACGCAAAAGATGCATGAAGTGCAAAAGCACGTGACCGTGTCCAACCACGGCTACCTGGGCTATGCCGTCATCGTCAACAAGAAATTCTGGGACGGCTTGCCGCCCGATATCCGCACGCAGCTGGAAAAAGCCATGCGCGAGGCGACCACGTTTGAAAAAGCCATCGCCCAGCGCGACAACGACCAGGCCCTCGACGCCATCAAGAAAGCGGGCAAGACGCAGATCTATACGCTGACGGTGCAGGAACAGGCCGAATGGCGCAAGGCGCTGGCACCCGTGCAGAAGGCCATGGAAGGGCGCATCGGCAAGGATCTGATCTCGGCCATCAACAAGGAAAGCGCGAAGTAAGCAGCGCTGGCCGCGCCGCCTGGCGCGGCAGGCAGGGCATCCCTGCCGGTCCGTTTGAACGACTCCCGCGCGTCCTGCGCGGGAGTGCGTGCACCCGCATTCTTTGAAAGTCCACCATGAAATTTCTGGATCACCTGGAAGAGTGGCTGATCGCGACCCTGATGGGCGCGGCCACCTTCATCATCTTCGTCGCGGTCGTGCACCGCTACCTGGCAGGCTTGCCGATTCCGGGCCTGCAAGACTTCCTGATTCAAATCAACACCAGCTGGGCCCAGGAACTGTGCATCTACATGTTCGTCTGGATGGCCAAGTTCGGCGCCGCGTATGGCGTGCGCACGGGCATCCACGTGGGCGTCGACGTCCTGATCAACCGCATGAACCCGCGCTGGCGCGACCGTTTCATCGTCTTCGGCCTGGGCGCCGGCGCCCTGTTTACGGGCATCGTCGGGACCCTGGGAGCCAGCTTCGTGTGGTCGATCGGCCACACGGACCAGACTTCGGCCGACATGGAAATACCGATGTGGCTGGTCTACCTGGCCGTGCCGCTCGGTTCCTACCTGATGTGCTTCCGTTTCCTGCAGGTGATGGTGCATTTCATCAAGACGGGCGCCCTGCCAAAACACGACCACTCGCACGTCGAGGGCCTGGAAGATGAACTGACGGCGGAAGAAAAAGGAGCCAAGGCATGAACGCGCTGATTATTTTTGTGCTGCTGCTGGCACTGATGCTGACCGGCATGCCGATCTCCATCTCGCTGGGCCTGACGGTATTGACGTTCCTGTTCACCATGACCAGCGTGCCCATCGAATCGGTGGCCCTGAAGATCTTCACGGGCATCGAGAAATTCGAAATCATGGCCATCCCCTTCTTCATTTTGGCGGGTAACTTCCTCACGCATGGCGGGGTGGCGCGGCGCATGATCAACTTCGCCAGCTCCATGGTGGGCCACTGGCATGGCGGCCTGGCGCTGGCCGGCGTGATGGCGTGCGCGCTGTTTGCCGCCGTCTCCGGCTCCAGCCCCGCCACCGTGGTGGCGATCGGCTCCATCATCCTGCCGGCCATGGTCAAGCAGGGCTATCCGCGCGGTTTCGGCGCCGGCGTCATCACGACTTCGGGCGCGCTGGGCATCCTGATCCCGCCCTCGATCGTGATGGTGATGTATTCCGTCAGCACGAACACGTCCGTGGGCAAGCTGTTCATGGCGGGCGTGATTCCCGGCATGATGCTGGCCATGCTGCTGGGCCTGACCACGTGGTTCTTGGCGCGCAAGCACAACTATCCGCGCATGCAGAAGGCCAGCTGGGGCGAGCGCTTCGTCACGTTCAAGAAGAGCGCCTGGGGCCTGCTGCTGATCGTCATCGTCATGGGCGGCATCTATTCGGGCGCGTTTACGCCGACGGAAGCGGCCGCCATGGCTGCCGTGTACGCCTTCATCATTGCCGTCTTCGTCTACAAGGACTTGAAGATCAAGCAAGTGGGCAAGGTCTTGCTCGACTCGGCCGCCATGTCGGCGATGCTGTTGTACATCATCACGAATGCCGTGCTGTTCTCGTTCCTGATGACCAGCGAAAACATCCCGCAGGCGATGGCCGAATGGATCACGGGCAAGGGCCTGGGCGTGATCAGCTTCTTGCTGGTGGTCAACGTACTGTTGTTGTTGGCTGGTAACGTCATGGAACCGTCGTCCATCGTGCTGATCATGGCGCCGATCTTGTTCCCCGTCGCCATGAAGCTGGGCATCGATCCTGTGCACTTCGGCATCCTGATCGTGGTCAACATGGAAGTGGGCATGTGCCATCCGCCCGTGGGCTTGAACCTGTACGTGGCGTCCGGCATCACCAAGATGGGCATCTCGGAGCTGACCGTGGCCGTGATGCCATGGCTGCTGACGATGCTGGCCTTCCTGGGCTTGATTACCTACGTACCACAAATCTCGCTGTGGTTGCCAAATTTAATTTACAACTAAAACAGTTGTCCCCTTCATGGTGCAAAAAAAGTCGATCCTGCCGAACAAATGCGCTATGATGGGCAGCCTTAAGGGGAAACACGTATATGCATATGCGCCCCGGTAGCAAGGCTGAAATACAGAATTGGCAACAAGGTTAGTGGGGGAGTGGTCTATAAAAACGGTATTGATACCGGGGATATATTGAGGAGACACACGTTTCACAGAAGTTGTTGAGTCATAGCTGTCTGCGGCCACAAGCCGGCACCGGCGGACCCAAACGACCGGGAACGTGAAGCAATATTTGAAGCGCACCGGCTGGTGCGCTTTTTTTTCGTGCGCAGGAAACGTCCGCCGGCACGCCCAAAGTCGGTGCATAATTCCCGTGGCGCGGTTTCCGGCGCCGGCAAGTTGCATATATGCCACACTTGAATAATGATCAGCAGATGAAAAAACAACAGGGCAGTGAACTGTTCAGCGCCATCGTGGCCGCGCCGTTCGGCGCCATGGGCGTGCGCGCGCAGGACGGCCAGGTATGCGAACTGGTCTACCTGCCGCCGCACTTTGCCGAGAAAGATCCGCAGGATGCCGTCTCCGAGCGGGCGTGCGAACAACTGGCGCGCTATTTCCGCGACCCCGATGCACCGTTCGACCTGCCGCTGGCCGCTTCGGGCAGCGCTTACCAGCAACGCGTATGGGCGGCGATCGCCGGTATCCCGCGCGGCCAGGTGCGCACGTATGGCGACGTGGCGCGCCTGATCGGTTCGGCGCCGCGCGCCGTGGGCCAGGCCTGCGGCGCCAACTGGTTTCCCGTGGTGATCCCTTGCCACCGCGTGACGGCCGCCGGCGGTCTGGGCGGCTTTGCCCACCATGACGATGCGACCGGCTTCCACCTGGGCGTCAAGCGCTGGCTGCTGGCGCATGAAGGCGTGGAAGCTTACCGATGATGAACAGTCTGCTGGCGCCCGACAACGCCACCCTGATCGATGAATTCTGCGACAGCCTGTGGCTGGAAGACGGCCTGTCGAAAAACTCGCTCGATGCCTACCGGCGCGACATGCGGCTGTTCGCCCGCTGGCTGGAAGTGGCGCGGCCCGGGCGCGAGGGCCTGTATGAGGTATCCACGGCCGACATCGAGGCGTATTTTGCCGCCCGCCACGACGAAAGCAAGGCGACGTCGTCGAACCGGCGCCTCTCTGTGCTCAAGCGGTTTTACCAGCTGGCCTTGCGGCACAAGCATATCGCGGCCGACCCGTGCCTGAAGATGGTGTCGGCCAAGCAGCCGGCGCGCTTCGTGCATACCCTGAGCGAAGCGCAGGTGGAAGCGTTGCTGGCGGCGCCCGACGTGAGCACGCCGCTGGGCTTGCGCGAGCGCACGATGCTCGAACTCATGTATGCCAGCGGCTTGCGCGTGTCGGAACTGGTGGACTTGCAATCCGTGGAACTGAGCCTGAACGATGGCGTGCTGCGCATCACGGGCAAGGGCAGCAAGACGCGGCTGGTGCCGTTCGGCGAACAGGCGCGGCTGTGGATCGAGCGCTACCTGAAGGAGGCGCGTGGCGTGATTCTCGACGGGCAGATGGACGACGCGCTGTTCGTCACGCGGCGCGGCGGCGCCATGACGCGGCAAATGTTCTGGGTCATCATCAAGAAACACGCGCTGAACGCGGGCATCACGGCGCCGCTGTCGCCGCATACCTTGCGCCACGCGTTCGCCACGCATTTGCTGAACCACGGTGCGGACTTGCGTGTTGTGCAATTGTTACTGGGGCACTCCGATATTTCCACCACGCAGATTTACACGCATGTGGCCCGTGAACGGCTGAAACTGCTGCACGCGCAGCATCATCCGCGAGGCTAAACATTTGGAGTTTGCTCCAACTACGTCATAATGTGCCTTATATGCTTATCTGTAACATCTAAAAACTAAAGAGGTAGTAAATGGCCAAGACAAATTTCCAATACGAAAAACGGCAAAAAGAGCTGGAAAAGAAGAAGAAAGCCGAGGAAAAAGCCAGGCGCAAGCTGGAAGCGAAAAACAATCCGAAGCCGGCCGATGGCAGCGAGGGCGATGAGCCGGAAGCGGACGACGCAGACGTCGACGCTGATCCAGCCGCCGCTGGCGACGCTCCTGCCCAGCCGCAGTAATTCCCCTGTTTCTGACGACCGGTGCGGCATGGCCGCGCCGGTCTCCCCGCGTTTTTCCTTCCCCCGCTACAAGCGCGGCCGCTGGCCGATCGCCAGTTGCAGCTGCGTGCTGGCGATGGCCGCATCGGCGCGCGCCTGCACATAACCCTGATACGCCTCATCGGCCGAACGCTGCGCCGCCAGCCATTCCAGCAGCGAGGCATTGCCACTGAAGTAGGACAGGCGCATGCCGTCGACCACCTTTTGCGCATCGACCAGCACGCCGTCGCGGTAGCGCGCCAGCCTGTCCTGCGCCGCACGCAGCTGCCGCTGCGCCGTGCGCACCTGCGTTTCCGCCGCCAGTTCCGCCTGGCGCAGGGCCAGCATCGCCTGCGTCACGCCCGCTTCCGCCTGCACCACGTCGCCCTTGTCGCGCCGCGACAGGGGGATGGGGATGGCCAGCGATACGCTCAAGGCGCGCGAGCGTGGCGACCCGTCGACGGGATTGCCGCTGGCGTCAACGCCGTCACGGTAGCCGCGCGCGGCGGCCAGGCCCACGGTGACGGTCGGGTCGACCGAGCGGTTGGCGTGCACGAGCGCAGCGCCGTCGCGCAGATTGTCCACGGTGGCGCGGGCGATGCGCACGTCGCTGCGCGCCTCGAGCGCCTGCGGCACCAGCACCGTGGCATCCCTGTTTTCATACGCGGCGAAGTCGCAGGCCAGCTGCGCGTCCGGAAACAGGCCGTCGAACCGGCGGCCCAAGGGGGGCGACAAATTCAACATGGCGCTGTCGGCCTCGCTGCGCGCCTGCGCCAGCTCGGCCTGGAACTGGTCGCGTTCCACGCGCGACTGCAGCAGCTCGATGCCGCCCACGTCGCCCGCCTTGCGCCGCACGGCATTCGCATCGACGACTTTCGACAGGGCCGCCATGGTCTGCTCCTTGCGCGCGAGGACCTCGCGCGTGCGGCACGCTTCCGTGAACGCGGCGGCGGCCGTGGCATACAGTTCGCTTTTGAAGCCGGCCACCGTTTCCTCGGCCAGCGCGACATGGCTGTGCGCCGCCTTCAAGCGCGCGGCGCGCTTGCCGCCCGTCTCGATGGCCATGCTGATGGCCGGATTCCACGTGACGGGGCGGTGCTCGACGCTGCGCACGGTTTCGCGCGTGGCGCCCAGCGTGAATTCGGGATCGGGACGCAGGCCGGCGATGCCGATGCCCGCCTTGGCCGAGACGATGTCTTCCTGCTGCGCCTGCAATTCCAGGCTGTGGCTTTCCACGGCGGACAAATAGGTCTCGAAGCTCAAGGGCGCGGCGCTGGCGCCGGGCGCGATCAGCCAGGCCGCCAGCAATACATTAAAACGTGTCATGGTTCACTCCTTCGGTATCGGTCCGGCGTTGTTGTACATACGCCTCGATCAGGTAATACAGGGCCGGCAACAGCAGCAGGGTCAGTGCCGTCGCCGTCACCAGCCCGCCCACCACCACGGTGGCCAACGGGCGCTGCACGTCGCTGCCCAGGCCTGTCGCCAGCATGGCCGGCGTCAGGCCCAGGGCGGCCACGGTGGCCGTCATCAGCACGGGGCGCATGCGGTCGCGCGCGCCTTCCAGCACGGCGTCGCGCAAGCTCCTGCCTTCGTCCGCGCGCAAGCGGTTGATCTGCGCCAGCATCAGCACGGCATTGAGCACGGCCACGCCGAACAGGGCGATGAAGCCGACGGCGCTCGACACGTTCAGGGTCATGCCGCGCAGGTGCAGCGCGGCCAGGCCACCGAGCATGGCCAGCGGCACGGCCAGCAAGACCAGCGCGGGCTGGCGCAGGTTGCGGAACTGGCCAAACAGCAGCAGGAACATGGCGCCCAGGGTCATCGGCAGGATCAGGGCCAGGCGGCTTTGCGCGCGCTGCAGGTTTTCAAACTGGCCGCCCCACTCGACGCTGATGCGCTGGTGCTCGCCCGCCACGGCTTGCGCCACCAGCGGGCGCGCTTCGGCCAGGAAGCCGGCCAGGTCGCGTCCGCGGGCATTGAGGCGCACGATGATGTGGCGCCGCCCCATTTCGCGCACGATCACGCTTTCGCCCGAGGTGGTGCTGATGGTGGCCACCTGCGCCAGTGGCACCCTGGCACCGTTGGCGGCCGTGAGCTTCAGGCTGGCGATGGCGTCCGGGCTGGAACGCGTGGCGGGCGGGAAGCGCACGGCGATGTCATAGCTTTTTTCGCCCACGTAGACCTGGCCGATGGGCGCGCCGCCGATGCCGGTGGCAATCAGGTCGGCCACGTCGGCCGCATTGATGCCGTAGCGGGCCGCCTTCGCGCGGTCCAGTTCCACCTTCAGGTTGGGCAGCGGCGGCTCCACGTCCACCGCCACGTCGGAGGCGCCGTGGACAGTCTTCAGCACATTGGCCACCTTGCTGGCGATGGCGCGCACCTCATCGAGGTCGTTGCCGAAGATTTTCACCGTCAGGTCGCTGTGCGCGCCCGACAATTTGTCCTGTACGCCATCGATCATCGGCTGCATGAAGGCGACTGTGACGCCGGGCATGCGCGCGAAGCGCTCGTTCATTTTTGCGATCAGCTGCTGCTTGCTCATGCCCGACTTCCAGCTTTTATAGGGATGCAGTCCCACGCTTGCCTCGATGTGCGACGGCGTCCAGTAATCGGTGCCGTCGTCGTTGCGTCCCGTCTGCGTGACGATGGTCGACACTTCCGGGAATTCCAGCGCGGCGCGCCGCAGTTCGCCGGCCATCTCCGACGCCTTGTCCAGGGTGATCCCGGGCGGCATCTGCACCTGCAGCCACAGCGACCCCTCATCGAGGTAGGGTAAAAAATCGCGGCCGATGCTGCCGCCCAGGATGGCAAGCGCTGCGAGCGATCCTGCGCACACCATCGCCACCCAGCGCTTCTTGCCCACCATGCGTTCGAGGAAGCGGCCATACGCGCCCGTCAGCTTGTCCAGCACGCGGTTATGGAAGGTGCGGCGCGGCTTGCGCAGGGCCAGCCAGGCCAGGCCCGGGATCAGCACCAGGGCCACCACCAGCGCGCCCACGAGCGCCGCGCCCACCGCATACGCCATCGGTGAGAACAGCTTGTACTCGATGCGCTGGAAGGCGAACAGGGGCAGGTAGGCGGCGATGATGACGGCCATGCCGAACATGATGGGGCGCGCCACCTGCAGGGTCGCGTCGATGGCGTCCTGCAGGGTGAGCGGGCGGTCCTGCTCGCGCTCACGGCGGCGCAGCATGTTTTCCAGCACCACCACGGAACCGTCGACGAGGATGCCGAAGTCGATCGCTCCCAAGGACAGCAAATTGGCGGGAATCTTAAAGTGGTGCATGAAGATAAAGGCGATCAGCAGGGCCAGCGGGATCGTCAGCGCGACGATGGCGGCCGCGCGCGGGCTGCCCAGATACAGCAGCAGCACGAGGGCGACGAGCAGCATGCCTTCGCCCAGGGTAAATCCCACCGTGTGCAGGGTGGCGTCGATCAGCGAGCTGCGGTCCAGGTAGGGCACGACCTTGACGTCCTTCGGCAGCACATTCGCATTCAAATCGTCCACGGCCGCATGGATGCCGGCCAGCGCTTCGGACGGGTTGAAATCCTTCAGCAGCAGGGTGATGCCTTCGATGGTGTCGGGGTTGTCGTCCTTGCCCAGGATGCCGCGCCGCTCGACGTTGCCGTAAGCGAGCTTGCCCAGGTCCTTCACCAGCACGGGCACGCCGTCCTTGCTGCTGACGACGACGTTACCCATGTCATCGAGCGAATGCAGCAGGCCCACGCCGCGCACCACGTACGATTGCTGGCCGCGGTCGATGACGCTGCCGCCGCCGCTGAGGTTATTGGCGTTGATGGCGTCCTTCACCTGCGCCAGCGAGAAACCGTAGCTGTCCAGTTTTGCGGGGTCGAGTTCCAGCATGAATTGCGTCGTCAGGCCGCCGAAATTGCTGACGTCGGCCACGCCGCGCACCTGCTGCAGGCGCGGAATCACGGTCCAGAACTGCAGCTCGGATAGTTCGCGCAGGGAGCGCGTTTTCGATTCCAGCGTGTAGCGGTAGATCTCGCCCGTGGGCGAGGTGTAGGGATCGAGTCCCGGCTTGGCGTCGTACGGCAGGTTCACGCTGGCCAGGCGCTCCTGCAACCGTTCGCGCGTGAAGTAGCCGTCGCTGCCATCCTCGAACACCACGGTGATCAGCGACAGCGCGAACAGGCTGCGCGTGCGCAGCACGTGCATGCCGGGCGTGCCGAGCAGGGCGCGCTCGAGCGGGATGGTGATCTGCTGCTCGATCTCCTCGGCGCCCAGGCCCGGCACCTGCGTGACGATCTGCGAGGTCACGTCGGCGATGTCGGGATAGGCTTCGATGGGCAGCTGCTTCCAGCAGTAGACGCCGTAGACGGCGACGAACAGCAGCACCAGCCAGACGATGCCGCGCCGCTGGCAGCAGGTGGCGATGAAACGGTCAATCATTGAGCAGCACTCCTTCCTTGACGACGATGCGTTCGCCCGCTTTCAGGCCGGCGAGGATTTCCACCTGTTCTCCATGGCTGGCGCCCACTTCCACCGTGCGCGGCGTAAATACCAGCGGGCTGCGCTCGACCATCACGCGTGTCGATGGCCCGCTTTGCAGCACGGCCGCCGCGGGCACGAGGAGGGCGCGGCGGCTGGCGCCGGCGAATCCCGCGTGGGCAAACATGCCCGGCTTGAAGGTGCCGGCGCGGTTGTCGATGGCCACGCGCACCTTCACCGTGCGTGTCTCGGGATCGAGCACGGCGCCCACATACGCGACCTTGCCCTCGAAAGCCTTGCCGGGCCAGGCATCGACGGTGATGCGGGCCGTCTGGCCCACGGCCACTTGCGCCAGGTCCCTTTCGGCCACGTTGGCCGACAGCCACACGGTGGAGAGATCCGCCACCGTCATGACGGGTGCGTTGATATCGTTCCAGTAGCCGCCCTGGGCGCCTTCCATGGCGATCACGGTGCCGGCGATGGGCGAACGCAGCACGTAGTCGCGGTGGGTGCCACGTGTGCCGCGCGCGCCGGCGCCGTACTGGGCCAGCTTGTCGGCGCTGGCCTGCGCGTCGCTGCCTGCCTGCGCAAAGGCCGCCTGGGCCGCTTCATATTCCTTGCGCGCGGCGATTTCCGCCTCGAACAGCGTTTTCTGGCGCTCCAGTTCCTGGCGCGCCTGCAGCAGGGCGGACTTCGCCTTGCTGTCGTCCGCGTAGGCGGCACTGAGTTCCGCCGAGTCGAGCGTGAACAGCGGGTCGCCCGCCTTCACGCTGTCGCCCAGGGCGCGCTGCAGGCGCGTGATGCGCCCGGCCAGGGGCGGCGTGATCTTCACCAGTTTTTCCGGCATCGCTTCGATGCTGCCCGGCGCCTCCGTCTGCGTGGCGATCTCCTGTTCCTGCACGGCGGCGATCTGCAGGCGCTGGCGCAGCGGCGACATCCTGTCGACGGCGATGCTGCCGTCGTCCAGATGCATCGATTGGACGGGCGGCGTGGCTGCCGCCGTCGGTTTGGCGCAGCCGGCCAGGGCCGAGCAGGCGAGAGCGAGGGCGCAGCTGGCGCCCAGGGCGTTGCGGGTGGTCGTGTTCATCCCGTGTTTCCTTGTTATTGATGGTGATGGGGCATGCGTGGATGCCGTGCCCAGGCGGGCGGTCAGAGGGGAGCGCGGGCAGCGGTATGACAGCGCCGGAGAAGCATAGCAATGTGCTCCTGAAGAAGCGCCCAAGAACGCCTGAATCATTCTTCAGGTTGCGTGCGCGCGCGGTGTGGCGCGGTAAAATGCAAGGATGGAAAATGCGGGAAAACACAGCACAATGGGAAAGGCAGGCATGAGAATCCTCCTGGTGGAAGACGACCGCAAGGCGGCACGCCTGCTGGCCCGTGGCTTGCAGGAAGAAGGCTTTGTCGTCGACGTGGCGCACAGCGCGGAAGAGGGCGAGGACGAAAGCTACGCCGTCGACTACGACGCGATCGTGCTGGACTGGATGTTGCCGGGCAAGCAGGGCATCGATTTTTGCCGCGATTTGCGCGCGCGCGGCATCCAGACGCCCGTGCTGATGCTCACGGCGCGCGACGCCACGGCCGACCGGGTGGCGGGCCTGAACACGGGCGCCGACGATTACCTGACCAAGCCGTTCGAATTCGAGGAGCTGCTGGCGCGCATCCGCGCCTTGCTGCGCCGCTCCGACATCAGCCGCCCGCTGGTGCTGGCGCTGGCCGACCTGACGCTCGATCCCGTCAGCCACCAGGCGACGCGCGCCGGCGCGCCGCTGGTGCTCACGCCCAAGGAATACGCGATTCTGCTGATCCTGCTGCGCCAGGCGGGCGAGGTGGTCAGCCGCGCGCGCCTGGCCGAGCAGATATGGCAGGCGGACCTGATCGGTATCGACAACCTGATCGACGTCCACGTGCGCAATTTGCGGGGCAAGGTCGATGCGCCGGGTTTGCCGCCCCTGATCCACACGGTGCGCGGACGCGGCTTCCGCCTGGCGGAAAACCATGGTGGCTAGCTTTCGCAAGCGATTGCTGCTGGTGCACCTGGCCGTCATCCTCGCCATCGTCGCCTGCACGGCGCTGGCCGGCTACTGGGGCCTGTCGCGCGCCGTGCATGGCCAGCTCGATGCGGCCCTGCTGGCGCTGGCCGAGACGGAAATGGCCATGCTGCCGGCCGCGCCGCGCCAGCCCGTGCAGGTGCACGAGGTGGCGCCGGGACTGGCGCCGCCGTCGTTGACGCGGCTGGACCGCCTGGTGCAGATCATCGATGGCGAAGGCCGCGTGCTGGCGCGCAGCCGCAACCTGGAGGCGGCGCAGCTGCCGGCGCCGCCCGCCCTGCTGGCGCGCCTGGCGGCCGGCGAGACCGTCTTCGAAACCCTGCCCAAGTTTGGCGAAGAGCCGCTGCGCATGGTCTCGATTCCCGTGCCCTCGTCCGGCGCGCTCCTGGCGGTGCAGGTGGCCGGTTCGCTCGACGACACGAATCACGTGCTGGCCGCGGCCACCGTGCTGTTTGGCGCCATGGCGCTGGCCTTGCTGGCGGCCGTGGGCCTGGCCGGCGAAATGCTCACGCGCCGCGTGCTGGGCGCCATCGACGACGTGGTCGACCAGGCGCATTCGATCGGCGAGGCCAGCCTGCACCAGCGCCTGCCCCATCCCGGCACGCAGGACGAGATCGGCCGCCTGGTCGATACCCTGAACGCCATGCTGGACCGCCTGGAACACGGCTACGATGCGCAGCGCCGCTTCACGGCCGACGCCTCGCACGAACTGCGCTCGCCCCTGTCGCGCCTGCGCACGGAAATCGAAATTACCCTGCGCCGTCCGCGCGAAGCGCCCGAGTATGTGGACGCGCTGGCGTCCTGCCTCGACGAAGTGCAGCGCCTGACGACCCTGGTGGAAGAACTGCTGATGCTCACGCGCCTGGACGTGGGGCAGGAGCGCAATGCCGTGGAAACCATCGCGCTCAATCCGCTCGTGCGGGCGGCCGCACAGCGGCTGGAAAAGCCGGCGGCGCAGCGCTGCATCCGCATCGTCTTCGATGACAGTGTGGCCGTGCACGCGCGCGTGGCGGCCGGCCCCGTGGACCTGGTGCTGGCCAATCTGCTCGATAACGCCGTGAAGTTTTCGCCACCCGATAGTGTCATCAGCGTGCACGTGGCGCGCGAGGGCGAACATGCGCTCGTTGGCGTGGCGGACGCGGGACCGGGCATCGGCGTGGAAGACTTGCCGCATCTGTTCGAGCGCTTTTACCGTGGCGCCCAGGCGCGCGCGGGCGAGGCGCCCGGCTTCGGCCTGGGCCTGGCCCTGTCGCAAGCGATCGTGCACGCGTACGGCGGCAGCATCGAGGCGCGCAACCGCCCGCAAGGCGGCGCGCTGTTCCTCATGCGCCTGCCCGCGTCAAGCTGAGGGGGCGACGCCTTCCCAGCGCACCTGCCGCACTTGCGGCCAGGCGCCCGCGCGGTTGACGAAGCGCACCAGCACGGCGCGCTGCACGGCCTGGCACAGCACCGTGGCGATCAGCCGCACCACTTGCCGGGCTTCGTCCCAGCTGCGCAGCATCTGCGACGGCGCCAGGCCCGCGTCTTGCAGTTCGGCCAGCAGCAGGCGCACCACGTGGTCGGCTTGCGCCGCGGGGCAGGTGACGGTCAGGCGGTAGGTGGCCATGACGGGACCGCGCCTGGCAAACCAATGGAAGAATTTTTTCATCATCACACTCCCCGTTCAGCGACAAATTCCGCGTTGTTCACGAGCGCCCAGCGCACGGCCGAGACGCTGCCTTCCAGGCTCACCTGGCTGACGATCTGCTCCAGCAATCCCAGGCTGGACAAGGGCGTGAGCAGGTCGGCCCGCACTTCGATGCGCCCGGCCTGCGCCGCGTCTTCGCTGTGCAAGGACTGCAGCATCAGCGCCGGCATGCCGCTGATCAAGCGCAGCATCAGCTTGCGCACCTGGACTTCCTGCTCCGCCTCGCACACGGCCGTCACGCGATAGATGCTTTCCGTCTCGATGCCCGCTTCGCTGCCGTGCGCGTTGATCCGTTGCGCCAGGTGGCGCAGCACCAGGTTGGCGATCAGCACGAAGCCCGTGCCGATGGCCGCTTCCAGGGCAAACCCCAGGCCGCACAGGATGCCGATGGCGGCCGAGCACCACAGGGTGGCGGCCGTGTTCAGGCCGCGCACCGTCATGCCCTCGCGCATGATGACGCCGGCGCCGAGAAAGCCGATGCCCGACACCACCTGCGCGGCGATGCGCATATGGCCGGAGGCATCGCCTTCGAGCACGGAAACCATCACGAACAGCGAAGCGCCGACGGACACCAGCGCATTCGTGCGCAGCCCCGCCATGCGCTGGCGCAGCTGGCGTTCGGCGCCGATCATGGCGCCCAGGGTCAATGCCGCGGCAACGCGCAGCGCAAAGTCAAATACCACCATCAGTTTCTCCCGGCTGGGGAGGAACAGGCGAGTGCAAGGGCGAAGACAATCCGCCCGCAAGGGGGCAGCAGACGATCACGGTGGAACGATGAGGGGGAAGTGGCGGCGAGAGAGTACCGCCGCTGGTAAAACCGCACCTTGCCGAGGGCAGGGCGGGCGGAATGCGCGCGTCTTGCCTAAGGCCGATCGCCGATGGTCAATCGACTACTGTCACTGGAACAAGCACCCACGAGTCACTCCATATCATTGATAACGGGGACAGTCTAGCCAGTGGTGCCGCTTTGGTCAACTGAAGCTCTCTTCAGGCAGCCGCCGCGTCGTCCCCGCCAATGCGGGGACGGTGAAGGCGACCGGTCAATCAGTGGGCGTGTGCTTTGCCATCATCGGCGGATTCGGCATGCTCGCCGCCGCCGAAAAAGCGCGCGGCGCGCTTGCCCAGGCTGTCGAGATAGGTGTAGGCGACGGGCACCACCACCAGGGTCAGCAGGGTCGAGGTGATGACGCCGCCGATGACGGCGCGGCCCATCGGCGCCTGCGATTCGCCGCCGTCGCCCATGCCGATGGCCATCGGCAGCATGCCGAACACCATCGCCAGGGTCGTCATCAGGATGGGGCGCAGACGCACTTGCCCCGCTTCCATCAGCGACTCGAACTGACCCAGGCCTTCGCGCTGGCGCTGGTTGGTGAAGTCGACCAGCAGAATCGCGTTCTTCGTCACTAAGCCCATGAGCATGATGAAGCCGATCACGGAGAAGATGTTCAGGGTGCTGCCCGTGATCAGCAGCGCGGCCAGCACGCCGATCAGGGACAGCGGCAAGGACACCATGATGGCGATCGGCTGCAGGAAGCTGCCGAACTGCGAGGCCAGCACCAGGTAGATGAAGATCACGGCGATCCCCAGCGCCATCATCGCGCCGCCCATGGTTTCAGCCATCTGCTGCGCATTGCCGGCCACGTCGAAGCGCACGCCCGGCGGCAGGTCGATGGACTTGATGGCCTTCTGCACGTCGGCGTCGACGTCGCCGGCAGGGCGGCCCTGCACGCCCGCATAGATGGCGACCCGGCGCTGCAAGGCCTGGCGTTTGAGCACCTGCGGACTCGAGGACGGCACGAAGTCGACCACCTGGCGCAGCGGAATCATGACGGGCTTGCCGTTCGCATCAAGCTTGCTCGACGCGAGCGACAGGTCGGCCAGGTCGGCCACCTTTTGCCGGCCCGATTTGGGCAGCTGCACGTTGACGTCGTAGTTCTGCCCGTCGGACGCCAGCCAGTGGCTGACCGTGTCGCCCGCCACGAACGGCCGCAAGGCATTGCCGATCTGCTGCACCGACAATCCCAGGTCGCTGGCCAGTTCGTTGTTGATCTTCACGGTGGTCGACGGATTGGCGCCTTCCTGGCTGTATTCCATGTCGGCCAGGCCCTTGATGTTGCGCATCTTGTCCATCAGGGTGTGCGCCACGGCATCGAGCTTGCCTTCGTCCGTGCCGAGGATGGCGATGAAGATGGGACGCTGGCCGACGGACAGGGTGATGCCGGCGATCGGCGCCAGGCGTTCGCGGATCAGTTTTTCCAGTTCCTGCTGCGAGCGGCGCTTGTGTGTCTTGATGTCCGTCAGCTTGAGGTTCACCTCGGCCGTGTTGCGCCCATCGGGCGTGCCGATATTGGCCACCAGGCTGTCGATCTCGGGAAACTCCTTCAGGGCCGTTTCGATCTGGCGCACCTTGGAATCCGTGTATTCGAGGCTGGAGCCGACGGGCGTCTTGAAGCGCAGGTTGACCCAGCCCTGGTCCGTCTCGGGGAACATCTCGCCGCCGATCATGGGCACGAGCATCAGGCTGCCGACGAACAGCGCCACGGCCGTGGCCAGCGTGGTCTTGCGCCAGCGCAAAGCGACTGCCAGCACCTTGCTGTACCAGACGTGCAGGCGGTCGATGCCCGTCTCGATCCAGGCCATGAAGCGGCCCAGCCACGGCGCGTACTTGAAGCGGTCCTTGACGGGATCGCGCCAGACGGACGACAGCATGGGGTCGAGCGTGAAGCTGACGAACAGGGAAACGAGCACGGCGACGGCCACGGTGATGCCGAACTGCAGGAAGAAGCGGCCGATGATGCCGTCCATGAAGGCGACGGGCACGAACACGGCGACGATGGCGAACGTGGTGGCCATCACGGCCAGGCCGATCTCATTGGTGCCGTCGTTGGCCGCCTGGTAGTGGTTCTTGCCCATGCCCAGGTGGCGCACGATGTTTTCGCGCACCACGATGGCGTCGTCGATCAACAGGCCGATGCACAGGGACAGCGCCATCAGGGTCAAAAAGTTCAGGGTGAAGCCGAAGGCCTTCATGGCGATGAAGCTGGCCAGCACGGAGATCGGCAGGGTCAATCCCGTGATGATGGTCGAGCGCCACGAGTGCAGGAACAGGAAGACGATCACCATGGTCAGCACGGCGCCTTCGATGATGGTGCGCTTGACGTTATTGAGCTGGCTTTGCACGCGTTCCGATTCGTCATCGAGCACGCGCAGCGTGATATCGGGCGGCAGCGTCTTTTGCAGGTCCGCCGCCACTTTCAGGATGCCGGTGCCCACTTCGACCACGTTGGCGTCCTGCACCTTGGTGATTTCCATGGTCACGGCTTGCTGGCCGTTCATGCGCGAAATCGACAGTTCTTCCTGCTCGCCGTCGACGACGGTGGCCACCTGGTCCAGGTAGACGGGGCCGACGGCGCGGCGCGCGACGATGATCTTGCCGAATTCGCGCGCATCCTTGATCTTGCCTTCCACGCGCACCAGCTGTTCGGCCGCGCCATGGCTGATGGAACCGGCCGGCAGGTTGGTATTCGTCGCCTGGATGGCGCGGATGACTTCATCGACGCCGATGCCCTGGGCATTGAGCTCGATCGGCTTCATGCTGATGAGGATCTGGCGCGCGCGCAGGCCGCGCAGCTTGACCTGCCCCACGCCGGCCACGCCCTGGAAGCGTTTGCTGATGATCTGCTCCGTCATGGTCGACAGCGAGCGCAGGTCATGCCCCGTCGAGGTCAGCACGATGGTGGCGATGGGGCGCTCGTTGTCGCCCTCGGCGCGCGCGATGAACGGGTCCTTGGCTTCCTTCGGGAAGCGCGGGCGCACCAGGGCCACCTTGTCGCGCAAGTCCTGCATGGCCTTGTCCATGTTCGTCGACAGCTCGAATTCCAGGTAGACGCCGGCGCGTCCTTCCCACGAATTGGCGCGGATGGTCTTGATGCCGCTGACGGTGTTGACGGCGTCCTCGATGGGGCGCGTGATGTCGTTTTCCACGGCTTCGGGCGAGGCGCCCGGGTAGTTCACTTCAATGGCGGCGAACGGGAACTGCACGCTGGGCATGCTCTCCACGCCCAGGCCACGGTAGGAGAAGATGCCCAGCACCACCAGCGCCACCATGACCATGGTGGCGAAGACGGGGTTTTGAATGCTGACTTTGGTCATCCACATGGCTTAATCCTTCCGTGCCAGCACGGCCGCCGGCGCAGCGGGGGCCGTGGCGGGCGCGGCGAAGGTCACGCCGTGGCCCGGTTTCACGCCATCGAGCCTGGCGACGATGACTTTCGCGCCCGGCACCAGGCCCGACTTGACCTCGGCATAGCCTTCGTCCTCGTTGCGCAGTCCCAGTGTGACGGGCTGCGCGACCACCTTGTTGTTCACCAGCGCATACACGACGGGGCCCTGCTTTTCGTTGCGCACGGCCGTCAACGGCACCAGCGGCGCGACGATTGATCGCTCGGTGACGATGCTGCCCTTGGCGAACATGCCGCCGCGCAGCGCGCCATCGCCATTGTCGACGGCGATGTAGACGAGCATGGCGCGCGAGCCGCTCTCGGTGGTGGGGTTGATGCGCGTGACCTTGCCGGCGAAGTCGCGCGCGCCGAAGCCGTCGACCTTGAAGCGCACGTCCTGGCCCAGCTTGATGCGGGGAATCTCCGCGCTGGGCACGGGCGCTTCCAGGGTCAGCTGGGCCAGGTTGACGATGGTGTAGACGGGCATGTCGGGCGCGACTTTTTCGCCCGCCTGCAGGTGGCGCTTGCTGACGATGCCGGCCATCGGCGCGCGGATCACCGTGTCGGCCAGCGCGATGCGGGCGATGTCGACCATGGCGGCGGCGGACTTGACGCTGGCGCGCGCCAGGTCGACGGAATTCTGCGTCGTGTCGTAGGCCGTCTGCGAAATGTATTTTTGCTTGAGCAGCGCCTGGCTGTTCGCCTCATTCTTGGCCGCCATCGACAGGCGCGCCTGCGCTTCGTCCAGCATGGCTTGCTGCTGCGTCAGGCGGGCGCGCAAGTCGGCCGCGTCCAGGCGCACGAGGACTTGCCCGTTGGCTACTTGCTGGCCTTCCTGCAAGGTCGTTTCCTGGATCACGCCGGAAACCTTGGCCTTGATGGTGGCCTGGGTCACGGGGGCCAGCGAACCGGACAGGGGCAGGCTGATACTGAGGGCGCGCGCATCGATGGCGGCCACGTCGCCCTGCGCCAGTTCATGCACGGGCGTCTTTTCCTGTTCCTTCTTCTTGCTCGCTTGCTGTTCAGCAACTTTGGCTGCCTGCTGCTTCGATTGCATGACCGTCCAGCCGCCGCCGGCCAGGCCCAGCACGACGAGGATCAAGAGGGGCGTGCGCCAGCGCCGGCGGCGCGTGGCGGCAAGGGGAGAGGCGGGGGGCAGGGTCTCGTTTTTCATAGGTTTTTTTTCAGGAGCGGCGCAGGGCTTCGGCGCCAGGTCTCGGTGCGGCCGGCCTGCGGCAGGCCGGGGGAATTCGGGTAGCGCATCACTGTGGCGGCCGCAGACGACACGCCTGCCGCTGCGGCCGTTCACGGCGATGCGCATGTTGCCACTTTAGGAAGATTCAAGTCCGGCCGCCATCGCCGTGCGACAGATTGCACAAAATCGGGGCTGGAATGCAAAAAACGGCGACCAAAGACCATCGCCAGCATGCGCGCCGTCCACGTCACGATGCTTGCGCCTTCTCAAGAAGCCGATTCGCCGGCGCGCAAGAATGGTCGGGATGGTTGCGCTACCGGACAGGTCATTTGCCCGCCGGTTGCCGCGCGGCCGCGCCACGGGGGGGCTGATGTCTGATCGGATTGCCGGAGCCGCCCCGTCGCCGGGCCGTTTGCTGGCCGCGGCCGAACCGCAGGCGGGGCCGGTCGGCAAGGCGCTCGACTTGCTGTCCATCATCGTTGCCGCCGTCGAACAGGCGCCCGGCCTGGCCGTGCGCGGTATCGACCGCGACGGCATCGTGCGCTACTGGAGCGCGGGTGCGGCGCGCCTGTATGGCGTGGCGGCCGAGCTGGCGCTGGGCCAGCCGTGGGCCAGGGTGGCCGCTTCGCTGCCCGGTGCCGCCACCCTGGCCGAGGAAGTTAGCGGCGAACTGGCGGCCGTGTGGGAGAGCGGCAAGGCGCGCGGCATGCGCCTGTGGAAACTGGACGTCGACGGGGCCGCGCCGCGCTGCATCTGTTCCACCGTATTTCCGGTCATGCAGTCCGGAAGGGTGCGGCAAGTGGTCTGCATCGATGCCGACATCACGCCCAGCGGCCAGGATGACGCGGCGCAGGGCGCCCTGCTGCTGATGGGAGACAATTTCCGCCAGCTGTACGAGAAGTCGGCCGACGCCATCGTGCTGCTGCGCGACGAGCACATCGCCGAGGCGAATCCGGCCGCCATCGCCCTGTTTCAATGCGAAGACCGGACACGCCTGCTGGGGCGCCGCCTCAGCGACTTTTCGCCCTTGCGCCAGCCCGATGGCGCATTGTCCTCGTTGCGCGGCACGCAGCTGGCGGCGCAGGCCCACGCCGACGGCAACTGCCGCTACGATTGGCGTTACCAGACGTGCACGGGCCAGCTGTTCTGGGGCGAAGTGCTGCTTACGTCCGTCACGCTCGACCATAGCTATCTGTTTTACGCCGTGATCCGTGATATTTCCTCACGCAAACTGGCCGAGCGGGCCCTGTACCTGTCGGCGCAGGTGGTCGAGCATGCGCGCGAGGCCATCGTCGTGATGGACCCGCAGCAGCACGTCGTCAGCATGAATCCCGCGTACAGCGAGATCAGCGGCTACAGCCTCGACGACATGCTGGGCAAGCCCTTCGTCCCGCACGGCGTCGAGCCGGACGTGCCCGCATTTTTCGACCACGTGTGGGACGAAGTCGATGCCAACGGTTACTGGCAAGGCGACATCGTCGGCCAGCGCAAGGCGGGCGGGCGCTATCCGGCCTGGCTGTCGCTGACGGCCATCCGCGACCCGCAGGGGCAATTGAGCAATTATCTGGCCATCCTCAGCGACATCAGCGAGCGCAAGAAAAACGAGGAGCACACGCGCCACCTGGCCGAGCACGATTTCCTCACCGACTTGCCGAACCGCGTGCTGCTGCTCGACCGGCTGTCGCTGGGGCTGGCGGCCGCGCGGCGCAAGCTGAGCATGTTGGCCATCCTGTACCTGGACCTCGACCATTTCAAGCACATCAATGACAGCATGGGGCACCACGTGGGCGATTTGCTGCTCAAGGAAGTGGCGCGGCGCCTCGTGCGCTGCGTGCGCGGCGTCGATACGGTCAGCCGGCATGGCGGCGACGAGTTCGTCATCATCCTGGCCGAGGTGGGCGGCATCGACCAGGTGGCCCACGTGGCGGCCAGCCTGCTGCATGCCGTCACGCAACCCTATCAGCTGGGCGAGTACGAATTGCATGTGTCGACCTCGATCGGCGTGGCCATCTTTCCCAGCGACGGCGACAGCATCGATAGCCTCGTGCACAACGCCGACATCGCCATGTACCACGCCAAGGAAAGCGGGCGCAACAATTTCCAGTTTTTCAATGCCGAGATGAATGCGCAAATCGTCGAGCGGGCCAGCCTGGAGCAGGGCTTGCGCGAAGCGCTGGGGCGCGACGAGTTCGTGCTCGAATTCCAGCCCGCGCTCGATGTCGCCAGCGGGCAAATCCTCGGCGCCGAAGCGCTGTTGCGCTGGCGCCACCCGCAACTGGGCGTGCTGCCGCCCGAGCGTTTCATTGCCGTGGCCGAGGAATGCGGCTTGATGGTGTCGATCGGTAACTGGGTGCTGCAGCAAGCCTGCCGCCGCGCGCGCGCCTGGCACGATGCGGGCCATGCCTGGAGAGTGGCCGTGAATCTGTCGCCGGCGCAGTGCCTGCACAATAACTTATTGCTCAGCGTGCAAGAGGCGCTGGCCGTGTCGGGCTTGCCCGCCGCCTGCCTGGAACTGGAAGTGACGGAATCCTTGCTGATGAAAGGGGGCGCGCGCCTGGCCGGCGTGCTGGCGCAGCTGCGCGCGCTGGGCGCCAGGCTGGCCATCGACGACTTCGGCACCGGCTATTCGCGCCTGGCCAATCTGCGCCATTACCCGGTGGATCAACTCAAGATCGACCCGTCGTTCCTGCCGGCCGCGGCCGATGGCGCGGTCGGCGAGTCCGACACAGCCATCGCCGCCACCATCATCGCCATGGCGCGCGAGCTGCAATTGACGGTGATCGCCGAAGGCGTGGAAACGGCGCAGCAGCTGGCGTATCTGCGGGGGCAGGGCTGCCAGCAATACCAGGGGCGCTTTGCCAGCGCGCAAGTCGCGGGCAGCACGCTGGCGAAGTTATTGAATTAGTCAATGTTGCCCAGCAGCTTGATGCGTGCCAGCACCTGGCCATGGTCGGAGGCATGCGGCAAGCCCAGCAGCAAATGGTCGTTGAGATACGTCACTTCCTGCAGCACGCCGATGGCGCGCGGCGAGGCGGGATGAAAATGTTCGGACACGAGGATATGGTCGATCGTCATGTAGGTGCTGTCGTGAATATTCGTGTAGCCCGCGTGGCGCAGGGCGTCCTGGCGCAGCTGGATGGCGTTGGCGTCGTACAGGCGCGCGCGCATCTCGGCACCCGGTTCGCACGGCGCGCCGGCGCCCATGACGATGGCCGTCGTGACGGCATTGGCGATGTCGTTGAAGTCGCCCAGCACGATGCGGGGACGGCCAGTGTGGCCCAGTTCGCTTGCCAGCACGCGCAAGGCCACGGCTTCCGCACCGCGCCGCTGCAGCGAGCGCAGGTTGGCCAGCGCGTAGGCGATGGCATCGTTGCCGTCGCCATGGCGGTAGTCGGGCCGGCGCGATTTCAAATGCACGACGACCACGTCCGTGAGTTGTCCGCCCGGCAAGATGACCTGGACATGCAGGGGCGCGCGGGCGAAGCGGCAGGCGTTGTCGTCGGCGGGCTGCCTGTCGGCGGACACGGTCACGCCGGCGGGAAAATTCGCCCAGGCAACACCAGCGCCGGCCAGCGGCAGGCGCGACACGAGCGCCACCGTGGGCAGCATGCGTCCGGCAATATCCGTCGCATCGTAGCCGGCCAGCGTGGCTGCACGGTAATGGCGCGTGCGCGACAGCACGTCGCGCAGGGCTGCCTGCGAGAAAATTTCCTGGAATCCGATCACGTCGGCGTCGAGCAGGTCGATCTGCCGCGCCGTCCATTCCGCCTTGGCCTCGTATTGCGCCGGGCTCAACGGTTCCAGGTTGTCATACAATTTCGCCCCGGCGGGGGCGAGGTTGCAGACATTGAATGTGGCAAAGCGGATTTCTTCCTGCATAATTAGCACTCCTCACTGAACGATCAGCGTATCACGCATGGCTAAAAA
This sequence comes from Janthinobacterium sp. HH106, assembly GCF_001758725.1. Classification (NCBI taxonomy): domain Bacteria; kingdom Pseudomonadati; phylum Pseudomonadota; class Betaproteobacteria; order Burkholderiales; family Oxalobacteraceae; genus Janthinobacterium; species Janthinobacterium sp. HH106. The sequence goes on from NZ_LRIC01000001.1 coordinate 48,517, forward strand.
AGAGCATATTTCCGAAACCCAGGCGACGCAGCTGCTGCGCAAGCATCAAGTCTCCTTCGAAGAACACCCGTATCCTTACGAGGAGCACGGCGGCACCAGCGTCTCGGCGCGCGAATTGGGCGTGCCGGAACACGCGGTGATCAAGACCCTGGTGATGCAGGACGAGGCGGCCAAGCCGATGATCGTGCTCATGCATGGCGATTGCAAGGTGTCGACCAAGAACCTGGCGCGCGGCATCGGCTGCAAGTCCGTCGAGCCGTGCAAGCCCGAAGTGGCGCAGCGCCATTCCGGCTACATGATCGGCGGCACCTCGCCCTTCGGCACGAAGAAAGCCATGCCCGTCTACGTGGAAGCGTCGATCCTGGACTTGCCGCGCATTTACATCAATGGCGGGCGGCGCGGTTTCCTCGTCTCGCTGGCGCCGCAGGTCTTGCTCGACTTGCTCAAGGCCAAGCCGGTGCAGTGCGCGCTGCAAGATTAAGAAAACCAGACGCCGCCCTGTCCCTGGACTGGACGCTGGTGTATATTCTGCTGCGCCAGCCTCGATGCTGGTGTAATAAACACAATAAAGGGAAGAAATGAATCCAGTAATCACAACCGTGGCGATGACAGTGGCCGCTTACTTGCTCGGCTCGATATCGTTTGCCGTGGTGATGAGCAAGGTCTACGGCATTGCCGATCCGCGCACCTATGGCTCGAAAAACCCCGGCGCCACCAACGTGCTGCGCAGCGGCAACAAGGGCGCGGCCATCATGACCCTGCTGGGCGATGGCGCCAAGGGCTGGCTGGCCGTGTTCCTGGCCGACCATTTTGCCAGCACGCTGGGCGTGGGCGACACGGCCGTGGCCCTGGTGGCCATCGCCGTCTTCCTCGGCCATCTGTGGCCCGTGTTCTTCCGCTTCGTCGGCGGCAAGGGTGTGGCCACGGCCCTCGGTGTATTGCTTGGCATTAATCCCTGGCTGGGCCTGGCGACCCTGGCCACCTGGCTGATCATCGCCTACGCGTTTCGCTATTCCTCGCTGGCAGCGCTGGTGGCGGCCCTGTTCGCGCCGTTTTACTATGGCTTGCTGTTCGGCGTCGATCCCATCTTGCTGGCCGTCATCGTCATGAGCGTGCTGCTGGCCTACCGCCACAGCCAGAACATCGCGAACTTGCTCTCTGGTAAAGAAAGCAAGATCGGCGGCAAGAAGGATGGGGCCAAGGTGCCCGTGCAGAAAAAGTAAGCGCTTGATTTCCCGCGGCCCGCACGCATATGCTGTGCTTGCGGCGCCGCGCGGTGCGGCCGCCACCGACTCGCGCAAAGGCTGCCCACCATGACCGTTTCCACCACCTCCGCCACACCCACCCCTATCCGTATCGATTTCGTTTCCGACGTTTCCTGCCCCTGGTGCGTGGTGGGCCTGAAGTCGCTGGAGCAGGCGCTGGCCAAGCTGGACGGCACCGTCCAGGCCGACATCCACTTCCAGCCTTTCGAACTGAACGCCAATATGCCGCCCGAGGGCGAGGATATCGGCGAACACATCGCCCGCAAATACGGTTCCACGCCGGAACAGATGGCGCAGTCGCGCGAAGCGATCCGCGCGCGCGGCGAACAGCTGGGCTTTACGTTTGCCATGGACAAGCGCGGGCGCATCTACAACACCTTCGATGCGCACCGGCTGCTGCACTGGGCTGCTCTGGAAGGGCGCCAGAAGGAACTCAAGATGGCCTTGTTCGATGCCTACTTCACGCAGGGCCAGGATCCGTCCTCGCACGTGGTGCTGCTGAAAGTCGCGGGCAAGGTGGGCCTTGATACCGCGAAAGCGGCCGAAGTGCTGGCCTCCGATGCCTATGCGGACGAGGTGCGCGCGCAGGAGCGCTTCTATCAGCAGAACGGCATCAATTCCGTGCCCGCCGTCATCATCAACGAGCGCCACCTGATTTCCGGCGGCCAGCCGCCCGAAGTGTTTGAGCAAGCCTTGCGCCAGATCATCAGCGGCGCCTGAACGGGGCGCCAATGGCGCGCGCCAAGGCGGGCTTTTTCGGCTACACTCGGCAAAGAAGGAGGATAGTCAAATGCCAACAGCCAGCTGGAATGGCGCCGTCATCGCGCAAGCCACCGATGCGCAGGTGCAAGTCGTTGAAAACAATGTGTATTTTCCTTTGTCCAAGGTGACGCAGGAGTACTTGCGTCCCAGCAGCCACACGAGCGTCTGCCCGTGGAAAGGCACGGCCAGCTATTACGATGTCGTCGTCGATGGCCAGACGAATGCCAACGCCGCCTGGTATTACCCCCAGCCCAAGGATGCCGCCAAGCAAATTGCCGGCCACGTCGCCTTCTGGCGCGGCGTGAGCGTCGAGCGCTGACCTGACGCCCCCTATTTCCTGACAAAGCCCTGACAAAGAAAGCAGACGATGGATTTACGCCTCGCCGTGTACCAACTCGCCTCGGCCCATGCGCTCGATGCCCAACAAACCCGGCAGTTGCAGGAAGCGGCCGGCTTCCAGCGCGAACCGGCGCGCCTGGCCTACTGGCTGCCGCGCGGCGTGGCCGTGCTGGGCGCCGCGCTGCTGGGCATGGGTCTGATCTGCTGGGTCGCCGCCAACTGGGAAGACCTGGGCCGCATGGGCCGCTTTGCCCTGCTGCAAGGCGTGTTTGCCGCCGCCTGCGTGGGCGCCTTCGCCGTGCCCAAGGCGCGCATTCCGCTGCTGCTGATGGCCTTGCTGGCCATCGGCGGCCTGTTCGCGTATTTCGGCCAGACCTACCAGACGGGCGCCGATCCGTGGCAGCTGTTCGCCCTGTGGGCCGTGCTGGCCTTGCCCCTGTGTTTAGTCGCGCGCAGCGACGTGCTGTGGACGCCGTGGATGCTGGTGCTGGCCACGGCCGCCGCCCTGTGGATGCAGGCGCATGCGCGCCACAGCTGGCGCATCGATTCGGCCGACCTGTCCATTTTCGTCAGCGGCTGGCTGGCCGTGCTGCTGGCCTGTGCGTTTGTCTCGCCCCTGCTGGCGCGCTGGACGGGCGCCGGTGTCTGGGCCTTGCGCCTGGGTCTGGTACTCGCCACCATCCTTATCACGGGCACGGCCGTCAGTGCCCTGTTCGGCAATGAGATCGAATCGCCGTACTGGGCCGGTCTCGGCTTGCTGGCCGTCGCCGCTGCCCTGCTGGCCACGCGCCGCTACTTTGACGTGTTCGGCCTGAGCGCCGTCGCGCTCGGTATCAATACCTTGCTGGTGGGAGGGCTGACGCACGTGCTGTTCAACGGTCATGGCGATGGCGTCGGCGCGCTGGCCACGCTGGGCTTGCTGGCAGCCGTGCTGCTGGCGCTGACCGTGCAAGGCATTCTGTGGCGCACGCGCCAGGAGGCGGCATGAGCAAGATGAACACTCAGCGCGACGATGCGCTCGGCACCCTGATCGACGATGCCACGCGCGCCGGCCTGTTGCCGCCCAACGCCAGCCGCCCCGTGCAGGATATACGGCCGTGGCCGCTGGTGCTGATGACGGCCTTCGGCGCCTGGCTTGCCGCCATTCCCCTGATGATTGCGCTGGGCGTGGGCCTGGAAAGCGTCGTGCGCCACGGTCCCGGCGCGTATGTCGTGGCCGCCATCGTGCTGGTGGTGTCCGTGCTGCTGATCCGCACGCGCGGCGTGGCGCTGTTTGTCGAGCAGCTGGCCGTGCCCTGTCTGCTGGTGGGCGGCGGCTTGCTCGGCTACGCCTTGTACCGCGACTATTCCACGCAGACGGCGTCGCTGCTGCTGTGCCTGGCAACCCTGGTGGTGGCCGCCGCCTTGCCGCGCGACTGGCTGCGCGTGCTGCTGGGGCTGGTCGCCTGCGGCTTGCTGGGGCTGGGCATCGTCGACAGCACGCGCGACTGGATATTCGACAATGATCCGACGCAACTGTATCTGGCCTGGATGCTGGCCCTGGCATGCTGGCTGGCCGCCCACTGGCTGCAGAAGCAGGCCTTCAACGATGGCCGCGGCGCGCCCATCGCCGCCTTCCTGGAATCGCTGTCGACGGGGTGGGTCCTGGCCATCTTGCTGGGGCTGGTCTTCTGGTCCGGCATGACTTTCATGCTGGGCGGTGCCCTGGGTGGCGGCTTCACGGGCGAAGTGGCGCGCGAAGTGAGCAGGCACCATGCCGGCGCCTGGTATGCGCAAGCGTTGAACGGCGTCTCGCTCGTGCTGGCCACGGCGGCGGCCGCCTGGACGGGCTGGCGCTGGCCGGCGCTGCGCCAGTTGCCCGCCATCGGCGTGGCCCTGGTGCTGATCGTGCTGGCGTGGTTCATGCCGGCGCTGGGACCCGTGCTGCTGATCCTCGCGTATTGCGTGACGAGCGGGCGTACACGCGTGGCCGTCGCGGCCGCGCTGGCGGCGGCGTGGATCATCGGCAGCTTTTATTACCAGCTGGCCTGGCCGCTGGCCAGCAAGGCGGCGCTGCTGGCCGTGGCCGGCGCCGTGCTGTGCGCCCTGTCGTGGCTGGCCACGCGCGGCGCCGTGCTGCACCTGGTGGAAAGCAAACCGGCGGACGTGGCGGTCGAGCGCCGCTTCTTGCGCCTGGGTGCGCTGGGCGGCTTGCTGCTGGTGCTGCTGGTGGCCAATATCGGCATCTGGCAGAAGGAGCAGCTGATCGCCAAGGGCGAGGCCATCTTCGTGGCGCTGGAACCCGTCGATCCCCGCTCGCTGATGCAGGGCGATTACATGCGCCTCAATTTCGTCAACCTGGGTGTCCTCTCCACGTTGGCCAGCGTGGACAGGGCGCCGGGCCGGCCCCTCGTGGTGGCCCGGCGCGATGCGCGCGGCGTGGCCGAACTGCTGCGCCCGTACACCAAAGAGGCGCTGGCGCCCGGCGAATTCCTGCTCGAGCTGACGCCGAAGGATGGCAACTGGGTGCTGGTCAGCGATGCCTGGTTTTTCAAGGAAGGCGAGGCGGCGCGCTGGGAAAAGGCCCGTTACGGCGAGTTCCGCGTGCTGCCCGATGGCCGCGCCTTGCTGGTGGGCATGCGCGGGGAAGATTTACAGGCGCTGTAGCCGCTTGATTGAACAAACCCAATGGCAGAATCCGGGGGCGTACCCTGAGGGTTTGACCCCCGCCTTTGCTCCTGGGGTGGCCGCATCCTGTAAAATTGCCCGATGGATAATATTACGCATTCGGTCATCGGCCTCGGGGTCGGCGAACTGGTACACCGCAGCCTGCCGCCCGAGCCGCAAGCCCCCGCACAGCGCACCCGGCGTGCGCTATTTCTGTTTACGGCCTGGTTTGCCAGCAACGCGCCCGACCTGGACCTGGTCCTCACGAAACTGCTGCCGCGTCCGTTCGGCTACATGCTGCATCACCGTGGCCACACGCATACCTTGCTGTTGGCCTTGCCGCAGGCGCTGCTGTTGCTGGCCCTGCTGTGGCTGCTGTGGCCCGGCGCGCGCCGGCTGCTGAAGGAAAGCGTGCCGGCCCGCATCGGCCTGGCGGCTTGTCTGCTGCTGGGATTCTGCTTGCACATGGGCATGGATTTCCTCAATTCCTATGGCTTGCACCCGTTCTATCCGTTCGACAGCCGCTGGCTGTATGGCGACATGGTCTTCATCGTCGAACCCATGTTCTGGGTGCTGCTGGGCGTGCCCGTGATCATGTCCTTGCGCTACGGCATCGTCAAAAGCGTGCTGCTGGCGGGGCTGGCGGCGGCCCTGTGCTTCTTTACCTATAAAACCTATCTGGCGCCCTCCGCGCTGGCCGTCTTGCTGGCGCTGGGCGCGGTACTGGCCGTGCTGCAAGGGCGGGCCGGCGAGCGGGGGCGGGGACCGCTGCTGCTGGCCTTCGCGCTGGCGGTCACGTTTATCGGCACGCAGGGCGTGGCGTCGGCCATCGGCCGTACGCGCATCGAGGCGGCCGTGCAGCGGCTCGATCCGGGCACGCGCGTGTGGGACGTGGCGATGACGGCGTTTCCCAGCAATCCCCTGTGCTGGATCTATGTCTCGCTCGACAGCAAGACGGACGTGTACACCCTGCGGCGCGGCACCCTGAGCCTGCTGCCCGCATCGCTGGCGCCCGCCGCCTGCCCGGCCGGGCTGGCTGAAACCAGCAAGCAAGGCCGGCAACTGGCGCCCGGCATCGCCGTCTCCGCCCAGGCGGCGGGCAGCCTGGCCGCTCTGCGTGCGCTGCAGGAAGACAATTGCTATGTCGACGCCTGGTTCCGCTTTGCTCGCATGCCCCGATTGAATGCCGACATGCTGACGGACGTGCGTTTCAACCCCGGCATGTTGCCCAATTTCACGACCGTCGAGCTGCAGCAGTTCCGCGGCCGGCCATGTCCCGCCTACGTGCCGGGCTGGGACCGCCCCCGCGCCGACATGCTGGCGCCGCCGCAAGCGGCGCGCCCGTAGCGGATTTGTTGCCTTGTGGAAAAATATCATGTGTGCCCATACTTCTCTGTCGCCCAGCATGCGACAATTATCAATTCGGCATGCATATCATTGAGTTAGGATTATCTTGGAAGAGCAACACGCCTTACCGTATCTGCGGGAAACCCTGCTGTTTCTCGCCCTGGCCGGAATTTTTATTCCGCTATTGCAACGCCTGAAAGTCAACCAGGTGCTCGGCTTCCTGGCCGTCGGAGCCCTGTTCGGCCCGTTCGGCTTCGGCCTGTGGGCCGGCGACTTCCCATGGCTGACGTATTTTTCCTTCGTGCGCGCCGAGCAGGTCAGCGGCCTGGCCGAGCTGGGCGTGATGTTTCTGATGTTCATGATCGGCCTGGAACTGTCGACGGAACGGCTGTGGGCGCTGCGGCGCTGGGTGTTCGGCGCGGGCGTGGGGCAGGTGGCCGTCAGCGCCTGCCTGATCGGCGGCGTCGCGTATTACTTCGGCTTGTCGCTGGAAGCGTCCATCGTGCTGGGCCTGGTGCTGTCGCTGTCGTCGACGGCCGTGGTGATGCAGCTGCTCACGGACCAGCGCTCCCTGCAGACGCCGGCCGGCCAGGCGGGCTTTTCCATTCTGATGTTCCAGGATCTGATGGTGGTGCCGCTGTTCATCCTGATCGACGTGTTCGCCAGCGGGCGCAGCGACGACCTGGCCTATCTGCTCAGCTTTGCGGCCGTGAAATCGGCGGGGGCCATCCTGCTGATCTATCTGCTGGGCCGCCGCGTGATTCGCCCGCTGTTCCAGTTTTTCGTCAAGAAACGCCAGCCCGACGTGTTCATGGCATTGACCCTGCTCAGCACCCTCGGTATCGCGGGCCTGACGTATCTGGCGGGCTTGTCGATGGCGCTGGGCGCCTTGCTGGCCGGCCTGCTGCTGGCGGAAACGGAATTTCGCCATGAGGTGGAAGTGACGATCGAGCCCTTCAAAGGTTTGCTGATGGGCCTGTTCTTCATGTCGGTGGGCATGCAGATCGACGTGCGCGAAATCCTCAAGTCGCCGATTCTGATTCCCCTGGCCGTGCTGAGCCTGTTTGCCTTGAAAACCCTCGTCATCAGCGTGATTTTCCGCATCGGCGGCTTTCACTGGGGGCGCGCCGTGGAAACGGGCGTGCTGCTGGGGCAGGGCGGCGAATTCGCCTTCATCGTCGTCGCGTATGCGCTCGGTACCAAGCTGATCGGCCCGCAGGTGGCGCAGTTCGTCATGCTGGTGGTGGGCCTGAGCCTGTTCGCCACGCCGGCGCTGGCCAAGGCGGCGCGCGCCTTCGGCAACTGGTGGGAACAGCGCCACCACCACCAGCTGGCCGACCTGGCGCACGGCGCGCTGCCGCCGCAGGGCAGCACCGTCATCATCGCCGGTTTCGGCCGGGTGGGGCAGTTGCTGGCCAAGGTGCTGACGGAGCAGGATATCGCCTATGTGGCGATTGAAAACGATGCACGGCTGGTGACGACCCTGCATCCGCGCGGCTTTCCCGTGTATTTCGGCGATGCGTCGCGCGCGGAACTGCTGCAAAAGGTCAATGCCGACCGCGCCGCCGCCGTCGTGCTGACGATGGACCATGCGGCCTCCGTGCTGCATGCCGTCAAATCGATCCGCCGCGAATATCCGCAGTTGCCCGTGTATGCGCGCGCGCGCGACGAGGCGCATGCCGTGGCCCTGATCCAGGCGGGCGCCACCCTGGTCGTGCCCGAGGCGCTGGAGTCGGCGCTGCAGCTGACGGCCACCGTGCTGCACACGGTGGGCCTGTCGGAAGCGCGCACGACGGACATCGTGCAGGCGGAGCGCGACCGGCGCAATGCCGTGCTGCTGGCGAAAAAATTGTCGTAGGGCAAGCCTTAGTGCAAACGTGCGTATCGCCGTGCTTTGTCAATTATCTATACAATAATAGTATATGAGCACACTACCCACATGAAAGCCGCGACGAAGAGCGGCGCGGCACCCCTGACGCCGCAGCAACTGGCGGCGCAGGAAACGCAACAGAAATACGGCAAGCCCGAGCGGGGCTGGCGCGAGCGGGTGTACACCGTCATTTTCGAGGCGGAAACGCGCACGGGCCGCGCTTTCGACCTGCTGCTGATCGCCGCCATCCTGATCAGCGTGACGGTGGTCGTGCTCAGCAGTGTCGCCTCCGTGGCCGAGCGCTACGGCACCTGGCTGACGGCGCTCGAATGGTTTTTTACCATTTTATTTACCATCGAATATTTCGCCCGCCTGTCGTGCCTGCAGCATCCGGTGCGCTACGCCAAGAGTTTTTTCGGCATTATCGACTTGCTGGCCATCGTGCCGACCTATATCGGCTTGCTGCTGCCGGGTGCGCACGTGCTGATTGACGTGCGCATTTTGCGGCTGCTGCGCATGTTCCGTATCCTCAAGCTCACCTCGTATGTGCATGAATACACGGTGCTGGGGCGGGCCTTGCTGGCCAGCCGGCGCAAAATCCTCATTTTCTTGTCTTTTGTCATGATGGTGGTCTTTCTGCTGGGTACCGTGATGTATGTCGTGGAAGGGCCCGATAACGGTTTCAGCAGTATTCCTACGTCGATCTATTGGGCCATCAGCACCATGACCACGGTCGGTTTCGGCGATATCACGCCGCGCACCGACATCGGGCGCACCATCGCTTCGCTGATGATGCTGCTCGGCTGGGGCATCCTGGCCGTGCCTACCGGCATTATCAGTGCCGAAATGACGGTGCAGCGCAGCTCCAAGCTGGTCACCACGCGTACCTGCCCCACGTGTCTGAAAGAAGGGCTCGATGACGATGCCAATTTCTGCAAGAACTGCGGGGTTGCATTGCCGCCGCTGGCACGTGATTAATTCATAACCCTATTTACTTTACTTTGTTAAGGCCAACATGATTCCAGTTCGCCTGATCGCGACGGGCAAAGCCTTGCCGTCGCATAGTGTGACTTCCGCCAGCCTGGACCTGAAATTGGGGCATCCGGATGGCTATACCCTGCGCAAGAGCGGCGTGCTGTCGCGCTTTGTCGCCGCGCCCGATGAATCGCAAAGCCAGCTGGGCGCCGCCGCCCTGCTCGACGCGCTGAAGAATGCCAGCCTGCGTCCGGCCGACATCGACTTGCTGATCTGCGCCTGCGGCGTGCCCGAGCAAGCCTTGCCGAATACGGCCTGCTTCGTGGCCGAACATGCCGGTTTGCCGCCAGGCACGCAAAGCTTCGACGTCAACGCCAGCTGCCTCAGTTTCATGGCCGCCTTCCGCGTGGCCGCGTCCATGCTGGCCGGCGGCGCCTACCGCCGCATCGCCATCGTCTCGTCGGACCTGGCCTCGCGCGGGGTCGACTGGAGCGAGCCGGAAGCGTCGATGATCTTTGGCGACGGCGCCGCCGCCGTCATCGTCGAGCGGGGCGACGGCAGCGCCGGCATCCGCGCCTACAAGATGGGCACGTATCCGGAAGGGCGGCGCTACTGCGAAATCCGCGGCGGCGGTACCGAGCGCAACCCGCGCAACGGCTGCGAGCCGGGCGACTACCTGTTCCGCATGGATGGCAAGGCCGTGTTCCGCCTGGCCGTCAAGGTGATGCCGGATTTCCTGACGGAACTCATGCAGGAATCGGGCGCGGGACTGGATAAAATCGACGTGGTCGTGCCGCACCAGGCCAGCCCGCTGGGCCTCGCGCATGCGGCGCGCATCCTCGACGTTCCCGATGCTAAAATCATCAAGATCTTTGAAACGCATGGCAACCAGGTGGCCGCGTCCCTGCCCACCGCCCTGCACGAGGCGGTGATGACGGGGCGGGCAGTGGCAGGCCAGCGTTTGCTGATGATGGGTACGGCCGCGGGCCTGACCATCGGCGGCATGATTCTTGACCTGTGAAGGTGGTGCGATGAGGCGGATACTGGTCACGGGAGCGACGGGCGGCTTGGGGCGCAATGCCGTGCGCACCCTGCTGGCGCAGGGCGTGGAAGTGCGCGCCACGGGCCGCAACGCGGCCGTGGGCCGCGAGCTCGAACGCATGGGCGCGCAATTCGTGGCGCTCGACCTGGCGCAAGCGACACCGCGCCAGGTCGACGAGCTGGTGCGCGGCATGGACGCCGTCTGGCACTGCGCCGCGCTGTCCTCGCCGTGGGGCGCGGAGCGCGACTTCATCGCCGCCAACGTCACGGCCACGGCCCAGCTGTTGCGCGCGGCCGCTGGCCTGCACGTGGCGCGCTTCGTGCACATCTCGACCCCGGCCATCTATTTCGACTACCGCAACCGCTACGAGGTGCCGGAAACCTTCCGCCCCGACGCTTTCGTCAACGCGTACGCGCGTTCGAAAGCGATGGCGGAAAAACTGGTGCAGGAGTGCGTCGACCGCCACCGCGGCATGACGTGCGTGATCCTGCGCCCGCGCGCCATCTTCGGCCCGCACGACCAGGTGCTGATCCCGCGCCTGGCGCGGGTGCTGCAGGAGCGCGGCGGCAAGCTGCCGCTGCCCAACGGCGGCGCGGCCACCATCGACGTCACCTATGTCGACAATGTCGTGCACGCGATGTGGTTGGCCACCGTGCACAAGACCATCGCTTCGGGCGCCGCCTTCAACATCACGAACGGCGAGCCGGCGCGCCTGTGCGACATCTTGCGCAGCCTGTTCTGCGATCATCTGCAGCAGCCGTTCGAAATCGTCAGCGTGCCTTATCGCGTGCTGGCGCTGGTGGCGCGCCTGATGCAGTTCGCCTCGCGCTTCACGCGCCGCGAACCATCGCTCACGCCCTACAGCATCGGCGCGCTCAGTTTCGACATGACGCTCGATAACGCCAAGGCCCGCAAGGTGCTCGGCTACCGTCCCGTCGTCAGCCTGCAGGACGGCATCGCCCGCACGGCGCAGTGGATGCGCCAGGAAGCGGCGGCGCACAAGGTGGGCAAGGAGCGCAATGGCTAGCATCACCGCATTTCGCGTCGGCCACTGCACCCATCCGTCGTGCATGGTCTTGAAAGGCAGCGGGCTGGCCAGCCGTTGCTTCCCTTCGCGCGCCTACCTGATCGAAACGCGCGCGGGCCTATACCTGTGGGACACGGGGTATGCCGAGCACTTCCGCGCCGCCACGTCGAAAGGCGTCTACCGCATGTATGCGTGGGTCACGCCCATCTCGTTCGACGAGAATGAGTCGTTGCACGGCCAGCTGCGCGCGCATGGCGTATCGCCCGGCGACATCCACACCTTGCTGCTGTCGCACTTCCACGCCGACCATATCGCCGGCCTGCGCGATTTTCCCGGCGCGCGGCTGATGGCCTCGAAAACTGGCTGGGACGCCGTGCGCGGCCTGTCCGGCGTGTCCGCCGTGCGCCAGGCCTTCGTGCCCGAGCTGCTGCCAAACGATATCTCTGACCGCCTGGCGTTTGTCGAAAGCGTGCCCGAGACGGCCTTGCCGGCCGCCTTGCTGCCGTTCACGCACGGGCGCGACGTCAGCGGCACGGGCGAGATCTACATCGTCGACTTGCCCGGCCACGCGGTCGGCCACCTGGGCGCCTTCGTGCTGCAGGACGGCGGCTGGACCCTGCTGGCGTCGGACGCGGCCTGGGTGCCGGAAAGTTTCCAGCAGCTGCGCGGACCGTCGGAACTGTCGTTCCTTATCCAGCACAAGCGCGCGCCGTATTATGAGACGTTGAAGCGCCTGCACCAGCTGCACCAGTCGGGCCAGGCGCAGATCCGCATCACGCATGAAGACAGCAACGATTATTTGCCAGTGGCGGGCCGCCCGTGAAGCGAATTTTCTGGCTGTTGCTGTCGTACTGGCGCACGCGCCGCCTGCGTTTCGCAAGCCGCGCGCAGCTCGACGCCTACCAGCGGGAGCAACTGGCCCGTTTCATCGACGTGCTGTGCGCGCGCAGCGCTTACTTCGCCCCGTTCCGCGATCTGCCGCTGGCGCAGTGGCCGACGATGAACAAGGCGCTGATGCTCGAGCATTTCGACGCCATGAACACCGAGGGCGTCACCCTGGCGCAGGCGATGGACGCGGCCATGGCGGCCGAGCATAGCCGCGACTTTACGCCGGCCGTGGGCGACATCACGGTGGGCCTGTCGTCGGGCACCTCGTCGCGGCGCGCCGTGTTTACCGTCAGCCCCCGCGAAAAGGCCCAATGGGCGGGCGTGATGCTGGCCAAGGCGCTGCCCGACGGCCTGTTTTCCGGCGAAAAGGTGGCGCTGTTCCTGCGCGCGAACAGCAATCTGTACACGGCCGTGCGCTCGCCGTGGCTCACGTTTGCCTTTTACGACCTGTTCGCACCGTTCGACAGCCTGTGCGCGCAGCTGGCGCGCTATCAACCGTCCGTCATCGTCGCGCCGGCCCAGGTGCTGCGCCAGCTGGCGCTGCGCGTCATCGACGGCAGCCTGGTGCTGGCGCCGAAAAAAGTCATCTCGGTGGCTGAAGTGCTGGAAGCGCAGGACCGCGCGCTGATCGTGCAGGCGTTCGGCGCCGTGCATGAAATCTATCAGGCGACCGAGGGTTTCCTCGCCAGCAGCTGCGAACACGGCGTGCTGCACCTGAACGAGGAATATGTGCACATCGAGCCGCAATGGCTCGATGCGGAACAGCGTCGTTTTGTGCCCGTGATTACGGATTTCACGCGCATCACGCAGCCCATCGTGCGCTATCGCCTGGACGATATCCTGGTCGCGCGCGCCACGCCATGCCCGTGCGGCCGCGCCACGCGCGCCATCGACGGCATCGAAGGGCGCTGCGACGACATGCTGCTGCTTCCGTCTGCACGCGGCGGCGCCGCCGTCGCCGTGTTTGCCGACGTCTTGACGCGCGCGTTCGCGCAAGCCTTGCCGGCGGACGCCGACTACCGCCTGCTGCAATCGGGCGACAGCGCCTTGCAGCTGCACGCGGCCCTCGACGACGCTGGCCTGGCTGCCCTGCGCGATCACCTGGCAACGGTGCTGCGCGGCCTGGCCGTGGCCGTCGACAGCCTGGCCTGGACGACGAGCGGCGAACTGCCTCCCTTTGACCCCACCATGAAACGGCGCCGCATCCGGCGCCTTGCGACCGCATGAATCCTTCTTCCATGACCGTACGCTGCCGCCTGCTGCATTTGCTGGCCGGCTGGGGCAGCGTCGGCCTCGTGTATTTTTCCAGCGATGTGCTGCAAGGGCAGGGGGTACTCTTGCCGGAAACGGCGCTCGATCGCGCCATTGCCTATAGCGACTCTGCCATCTGGCTGTATCTGTCCTTCTTCATCCTGATCCCATACGCCTACCTGGCGGCCGATGCGGCCCGCGTGCGCTGGCTGGCGCGCGCCATGGCGCTCTCCGCGCTGGCCTGCGGCGTGGTCTTCCTGCTGTATCCGACCACGCTCGCGTATCCGCCCGTGGGTGAGGGTGCCGCCTGGAGCACGCAGGCGCTGCGCATGCTGCAGGCGGCGGATTCCGCGCAAAATTGCCTGCCCTCGCTGCATGGCGCCCTGACATTGTTGTGCGTGTGGGCCCTGTGCGACAAGCGCCACCTGGTCCGCTCCGCGCTGGCCGTGGTGCTGGGCGTGGCCATTTGCTACGCCATCATCGCGCTGCGCCGGCACGTGAGCATCGACCTGGCCGCCGGCCTGTTGGTCGGCATCGCTGGCGGCATGCTGGCGAAAATGCAGGTATTCTGGACTGCTCACCGCGTCATTTCTACTGAAACCGCATCATGATGAACCCCTTTGCCCTCTCTTTCCTTGTCATGCTGGCCTTCGTGCTGGCCGAATTGCTGATCCTCAAATGGGTACGCAAGACCCCCGTGCCGTGGAAGGACGTGATCTTCAACCTCAATTCCGGCCACATATTGATGTGGGTGTTCCGCGGCGTGGAAGTGGCGGCGTTCGCCCTGCTGCTGCGCCATGTGAATCTGCACATCGTCGACCAGTGGCCCGTGGCCGCGCAGTGGGTGTTCGCATTCTTTGCCTGGGATTTGTGCTTTTACTGGATGCACCGGCTGCACCATAAGATCCCCTTGCTGTGGGCCGTGCACGTGGTGCACCACCAGGGCGAGCACTTCAACCTGTCGCTGGGCGTGCGCAATTCCTGGTATTCGTCGCTGACGAATTTCCCCTTCATCGCCATCCTGGCCGTGCTGGGCGTGCCGCTGGAAATCTTCCTTGTCGTCTCGTCCCTGCATTACACGGTGCAGTTCTATAACCACAATGCGCTGGTGAACAAGTCCGGCATTCTCGATAGCTTCATGGTCACGCCCTCGCACCACCGCGTGCACCATGGCACGGACAAACGCTATATCAACCGCAATTTCGGCGGCACCTTGCTGCTGTGGGACAGGCTGTTCGGCAGCTTCCAGCCCGAACTCGAGGGCGTGGAAATGCGCTATGGCGTGAAGGGCATGACGCAAACGCATAATCCGCTCCTGGCCAGCAACGGCAAGCTGTTCAAATGGCTGCGCGCGCGCTTTCCCCACTGGCAGTCGCGCGGCACTTTCGAGGTGCCCGAACTGTTCATCGGCATCGGCGGCGTGATCCTGTTTGGCCTCGTGATCTATTACGTCAACCACGAAGCGGTGCTGGCCGGCGCGCAGCAAGCGATCCTGTTCGCGCTGATTTTTGGCGGTACCTTGGCGCTGGGCGGCCTTTCGGATGCGCGCCGCTGGGGCGCCATCGCCTGGGTCGCCATCGCCGTGGCCATGCCGGCCCTGTATCTGGGCTGGTATGGGGCGCGCGACGTGTGGGGCATGGTGTTCCTGGCCGCGCTGCTGGCGCATGGTCTCGACGGCGCGCGCCGCCTGTGGTGGCCGGCCGCGGCGGGGACGCGCGCGTGACGCCTGTGCCTTCCCTGCCGCCGCTGCGCTTCCAGCCCGCCCGCGATTCCGCCTTCCGCCGCGAACTGCGCGCGCGCGCCGACGCCTACCTGGCCAGCGAGGGAAAGCACCGCTTCGGCGACTGGCGCCTGCATGCGAAAACCGTCTTCCTGGCCGCGCTGACGGCGGGGCTGTATGCGCTGGCCTTGAGCGCCGGCAGCACCTGGCCGTTTGTCACCAGCTATGTCGCCTGCCTGGTGGCGGCCATGGCGCTGGCCATGAATACCCTGCACGATGCGGCCCACAGCGCCGTCTTCCGCCAGGGACGCCTGAATCGCATCCTGATCCGCCTCGTGGGCTTGCCCGTAGGCGTGGATACGGATTTCTGGACCATCCGCCACGTGCATTTCCATCACACGTATGCGAACGTGGAAGGCTATGACCTCGATACGGAGCCGAACCCTTTCCTGCGCCAGACGCCGTTCCAACGCTGGGCGCCCCAGTACCGCTATCAATACCTGTACTGGCCCGTGGTGGCGGCCCTGTCGCTGCCGTATCTGAACTGGTATGGCGACTGGCTGGACCGCTTCGGCAAGACGCCCGTGGCCGCGCACAGCCGCTTGCAGGGCTGGCGCGGCTGGCTGTCGTTCCTGGGCTGGAAGCTCGGTCACGTGGCGCTGGTGCTGGCGCTGCCCATGTGGGTGCTGCAGCAGCACGGCATCGCCTGGGGCGTGGTGCTGGGCGCGTATTTCGTGGGCCAGATGCTCGCCTCGTGCGCGCTGGTGGCGCTGATCCTCGGCACGCACTGGGCTGAAGTGGAGTTTTTCCAGCCGGGGCAGGACGGCACCTTGCCGCACGACTGGTACCAGCACACGTTTTACACGGCCTGCGACTGGACGCCGAAGCCGCGCGCGTTGCGCTGGCTCGGTTACTGGCTCGGCGGATTGAATTTGCACCTGACGCACCATCTGTTCCCCACCTGGAGCCACCGCCACTACCCGGCGCTGGCGCGCATCCTGGCCGAACTGGCGCCGCGCCACGGCCTCGTGTACCGCGAACTCGGTTACGGCCAGCTGCACGCCTCGCAGCAGCAATTTCTGCGCGCCATGGGCCAGCCGCCCGCCCAGTCCTGACGAATCGCGCTTGACTGGACTTCTGTTTCATCTTACATTTCTGTAACGACAGAAATAAGAGAAAACCATGGAATTGAGTCCGACTACGCAGAAATATATTCTGCACTGGGGGGAGATGGGCACCCGCTGGGGCGTCAACCGCACGGTGGCGCAGATCCACGCGCTGCTGTTCCTGGCCAATGAACCGCTGACGGCGGAAGATATCGCGGCCAGCCTGAACGTGGCCCGCTCGAACGTCAGCAACAGCCTGAAGGAATTGCAAAGCTGGGGCCTGGTCCGCATCACGCACGTGATGGGGGACCGGCGCGACCATTTCGTCGCCTTGCAGGATGTGTGGGAAATCTTCCGCGTCATCATGGAAGAGCGCAAGCGGCGCGAGATCGACCCCACCCTGACGGTGCTGCGCGAATGCGCGATCGAGGGCGAACAGGATGCGGCGATACCGCCTGAGACGCTGGCGCGCATGGGCGAAGTGCTGGCTTTCCTGGAAATGCTCAGCGCCACCTACAGCGACTACAAGAACCTGCCGCCGGCGACCCTGCAGCGCATGCTGTCGATGGGCGGCAAGGTGGCCAAGTTCCTCAGCCCGGACGATAAGCCTGGCAAGCCGGGAAAAGCATGAACGGCCCCTCGGAAGGAGAGCTGTTCAAGAAGGTCATGGGCGAGCGGTGGCTCACCCTGCACCCGGACATCCGGCGCCGCTTCGAGAAAAATCCCGCGCCGGGCCAGCCCCTGTACTACCGGGGCGAGCTCAGTGAGCTCACGAGCTCGCGCCTGGGCAAGGTGCTGGGCTGGCTCACGCGCCCCTTCATCGACGGCGCCCTGATCCCGCATGACGACCACGACTTCCCCGTCGATATCGAAGTCTATTCGCGCCCCGGCTGCCCCTTCATCTTCAAGCAGCGCACCTACCGCCTGCATGGCCGCGCGCCGATCCGCTTCACGTCTTACATGGCTGAAAGCGCAACAGGCGAAGTGCTCGAATACGTGGGCATGGGCCTGGGCATGAAGCTGGTGCTGCACGTGGAAGATGGCAATCTGCATTTCACCAGCGACGGCTATTTTTGGGATCTTTTCGGCTGGCGCCTGCCGCTGCCCGGCGTGCTCACGCCCGGCAAGACCTATCTGTGCCACCGCAACGATACGCCGCAGCAGTTCAACATCCGCATCGAGATCCGCCACGCCCTGTTTGGCACCACATTCACCCAGGTCGGCGTGTTCCGCGAATCCGCCGCACCGGAAATGAAGGAGACACCATGAATACGCATCTGCTGGCCCTGCAACTGATGGCGGCGCAAGGCTGCCTGGGCGCCTTCGACACCATCTATCACCATGAAATCACGGAAGCGCTGCCGCAAAAGGCCTCGGCGCGCCTGGAGCTGACCATCCATGCCACGCGCGCCCTGATCTACAGCCTGCTGTTCGTGGGCCTGGCCGCCTGGGAGTGGCATGGCGCCTGGGCCTGGGTGCTGGTCATCGTCTTTGGCGTGGAAATCGTGCTGACCCTGTGGGATTTCGTCGTCGAAGACCAGACCCGCCTCTTGCCCGCCACGGAGCGGGTCACGCACACGGTGCTGGCGATCAATGCGGGCGCCTTCATCGCCCTGCTGGCCCTGAACAGCAGCGACTGGGCGACCTTGCCGACGGCCCTCGTATGGCAGCCGTATGGCTGGCTCAGCGTCTTCCTCGCCCTGTGCGGCGTGGGCGTGGGCCTGTCCGGCCTGCGCGACGCGTATGCCGTGTGGCAGCTGGGCCGGCGCAAGGTCCAGGAGACAGCGGAGCAAGAGGAGCGCCTGCGCTTTGCCGCCGCGCCGCAGTCCGTGCTGGTGACGGGCGCCACGGGTTTCATCGGCCAGCAGCTGGTCAGCGCCTTGCTGGCCGACGGCCATGCGGTGACGGTGCTGACGCGCCAGCCGAAACAGGCCGCGTGGACCTTCGACGGCCAGGTGCGCTGCATCCGGTCGCTGGACGCATTGTCGGATGCGCAGCGCATCGACATGGTGGTCAACCTGGCCGGCGCGCGTATCGTCGGCAAGCGCTGGACGGAGGCGCGCAAGGCGGCCCTGCGCCGCAGCCGCGTGGCGCTGACGCAGGAGCTGGTGGCGTGGATCGCCCGCGCCCAGCACAAGCCGCGCGTGCTGCTGTCCGCGTCGGCCATCGGCTACTACGGCGTGCAGCCGCAGGGCGACGCGACGGAATTGACGGAGGAGAGCGCGCCGCAAGCCATCTTCATGTCGCAGCTGTGCCAGGAATGGGAAGCGGCCGCGCGCCAGGCGGAAAAATTTGGCGTGCAGGTGGGCTGCATGCGCTTCGGCCTCGTCTTCGGCCACCAGGGTTCGCTGCCGCAGATGCTGCTGCCGATACGCTTCGGTGCAGGCGGCCCGCTGGGCAGCGGGAAACAGTGGATTTCGTGGGTGCACGTGCGCGACGTCATCCGCGCCATCGCCCATCTGGCGCGCCGCAGCGAAGAGCAGGCAGTGGGCGGCGCGTATAACTTCTGCGCGCCGGAAGCGATCGAGCAGCGCCGCTTCGCCCAAGTGGCGGGCACCGTGCTGCACCGCCCCAGCGTCGTGCCCACGCCGGCCTTCGTCATGCGCGCCTTGCTGGGCGAGCAGGCCGACTTGCTGGTGGAAGGCCAGCGGGTCGCCCCGCGCCGCCTGCTGGCCGACGGATTCAGCTTCCGCTATCCGCAGCTGGAAGGGGCGCTGCGCAGTTTGTGACGTGGGGTGGTATCGCGTTGCTCCGGGCGTAGAATAGGCATGCTCCGGGGTCAGACCCGGCGGGTCTGACCCCACAGGAGAAGTCCATGCCCCGCTTCAGCCATACGATAGACAGCCATGTTTACCAGTTTGCCAGCCTGAAGGAGCTGCTGGCCAAGGCCACGCCGCCGCGTTCGGGCGACGTGCTGGCCGGCGTGGCGGCCGCCAGCGCGCGCGAGCGGGTGGCGGCGCAACTGGCGCTGGCCGAGGTGCCGCTGTCGGCCTTTCTCAATGAGGCGCTGGTGCCGTATGAGGACGATGAAGTCACGCGCCTGATCATCGACACCCACGCGCGCGCCGCGTTTGCGCCGATTGCCCACCTGTGCGTGGGCGACTTTCGCGACTGGCTGCTCGACGACGCGACGGATACGCCCGCGCTGTCGCAAGTGGCCGCCGGCATCACGCCGGAAATGGCGGCCGCCGTCTCGAAAATCATGCGCCTGCAGGACCTGGTGCTGGTGGCCCGCAAGTGCCGTGTCGTCACGGCTTTCCGCAATACCCTGGGCCTGGAAGGACGCCTGTCCGCGCGGCTGCAGCCGAACCACCCGACGGATGACGCCACGGGCATCGCGGCGTCGGTGCTCGATGGCTTGATGCTGGGCAGCGGCGACGCCGTGATCGGCATCAATCCCGCCACCGACAATGTGGCGCAGGTGGTCTCGCTGCTGCAGCTGCTCGACGCCGTCATAGCTCAATATCAGATTCCCACGCAGTCCTGCGTGCTCACGCACATCACCAATACGCTCGAGGCGATACGCCGCGGCGCACCCGTCGACCTGGTGTTCCAGTCGGTGGCGGGCACGCAGGCGGCCAACCGCAGCTTCGGCATCGACCTGGCCCTGCTGGCCGAGGGACAGGCGGCGGCCCTGTCGCTGGGGCGCGGCAGGGTGGGCAGCAACGTCATGTATTTCGAGACGGGGCAGGGCAGTGCCCTGTCGGCCGGCGCCCACCACGGCATGGACCAGCAGACGTGCGAGGCGCGCGCGTATGCGGTGGCGCGCGCGTATCAGCCGCTGCTGGTCAATTCCGTGGTGGGCTTTATCGGCCCCGAATACCTGTACGACGGCAAGCAGATCATGCGCGCGGGGCTGGAAGACCATTTTTGCGCCAAGCTATTGGGCCTGCCCATGGGCTGCGACGTGTGCTACACCAACCACGCGGAAGCGGACCAGGACGACATGGATGCCTTGCTGACCATGCTGGGTGTGGCCGGCTGCAATTTCATCATGGGCGTGCCGGGCGCGGACGACATCATGCTCGGCTACCAGAGCACCTCGTTCCACGACGCCCTGTATGCGCGTCGCGTGCTGGGCCTGCGTCCCGCGCCCGAATTCGCGGCCTGGCTGGCGCGCATGCAGATCACGGATGCGCAGGGAAATCTGAACGTGGCGCTGGCGCCGGCCTTCCAGGCAGCCCTGCTGCGCCTGGACGATTAGGGAGGATACATGGACGAGAAAAACCCGTGGCAAACGCTGCGCGCGCATACGGCGGCGCGCATCGCGCTGGGGCGCCGCGGCGTGAGCGTGCCGACCCGCGCGCAGCTGGCGTTCCAGCTGGCCCATGCGCAGGCGCGCGACGCCGTGCACCTGGCCCTCGATGGCGAAGCCCTGGCGCGCGACTTGGCCGCGCAGGGGCAAGCCTGCGTGCAGCTGCACAGCGCCGCCGCCACGCGCGCCGACTATCTGCAACGCCCCGACCTGGGGCGCCGGCTCGACGACGCTTCACGGGCGCGCCTGGCCGCAGGGACGACGGGAGTGGATCTGGCGCTGGTGGCGGCCGATGGCCTGTCGGCGCTGGCCGTGCAGCGCCACGCGGCGCCGTTCCTGGCCGCTTTGCGCGCACGGCTGGCGCTGGAAGCATGGACGTTGTCGCCGCTGCACATCGTGGCGCAGGGGCGGGTGGCCGTTGGCGACGAGGTGGGGGAATTGATAAAAGCGCGGGCCGTGCTGGTGCTGATCGGCGAGCGGCCGGGCTTGAGTTCCCCGGACAGCCTGGGCCTTTACCTGACGTGGGCGCCGACAGTGGGCTTGCTGGACGAGCGCCGCAACTGCATCTCGAACGTGCGCCCGGAAGGGCTGGCGTATGCGCCGGCCGCGTACCGGCTGCACTACCTGCTGTCGCAGGCGTTCAGCCGGCAGTTGTCGGGCGTGGCATTGAAGGATGAGACGGTGGAAGAGGGCGCGGCCCTGGCGGGCGCGCGCAATTTCCTGCTGGCGTGATCAGACTTCGCGGATTTCGTCGAGCGGCCAGCGCGGGCGCACGTTGAACGAGTAATCGTGCTTGGCGGCGGCCGGGTTGATCTGCAGGCGCATGGCGCCCGCAAAGGCGATCATGGCGCCGTTGTCCGTACAGAATTCCAGCTCCGGGTAATACACTTTAAAACGCTTCTTGGCGGCGGCCGCATTGAGCGAGGCGCGCAGCTGCGCGTTGGCGCCCACGCCGCCGGCGATCACCAGGCGCTTCAAGCCCGTGTGCTTGAGGGCCGATACGCACTTGGCCGTCAGCACGTCGACGATGGCGTCGACGAAGCCCCGTGCGATGTTCGCCTTGTCCTGCTCGCAGATATTGGCGATGACTTTTTCTTCATGGTTTTTCACCACCGTCAGCACGGCCGTCTTCAGGCCGGAAAAGCTGAAGTTGAAATCCTTCGAATGCAGCATGGGGCGCGGCAGTTTATACGCCAGCGGGTCGCCGAATTCGGCCAGGCGCGAAATGGCGGGACCGCCCGGGTAACCGAGTCCCAGCAGCTTGGCCGACTTGTCGAAGGCCTCGCCGGCCGCATCGTCGAGGGTTTCGCCCAGCATCGTGTACTGGCCCACGCCATCGACGCGCATCAGCTGGGTGTGGCCGCCCGACACCAGCAGGGCGATGAAGGGGAATTCCGGCGGCTCGGACGCCAGCAGCGGCGACAGCAAATGGCCTTCCAGGTGGTGGATGCCCAGCACCGGCTTGTTGATGGCCAGGCCCAGGCTGCAGGCGACGGACGATCCCACCAGCAGCGCGCCGGCCAGCCCCGGGCCTTGCGTGTAGGCGATGGCGTCGATTTCGGACAGGCCGATGCCGGCCTTCGTCAGGGTTTCTTCGAGCAGCGGGATGGCGCGGCGGATATGGTCGCGCGACGCCAGTTCCGGCACCACGCCGCCGTACTGCTCGTGCATGGCGACTTGCGAATAGAGGGCGTGCGACAGCAGGCCGCGTTGCGTGTCGTACAAGGCCAGGCCGGTTTCGTCACAGGAGGATTCGACGCCAAGAACAATCATGAAGGTACTGAATAGGGAGGAGTAATCCGCCATTGTAAAGGAAAGCCGCGCAGTCCACCGTGCGGCCGGCGCACCATTTCGGCGGCAGTGTGCACTTGCGCAGTGCGGCGCGGGCCGGTTTTGCCCGCGATTCCGGCTGCTTTGCGCCTGGAACGGCACTGGCACCGCTCTTGCTTAGACAGGCGTGTGCCTTTTTCAAGGGAGTTCGCGATGCCGGAACAATGGAAAATGATTTGCCGCCTGAAGGACATGCCGCTGGCGGGCGCGCGCATGGTGCAGCGGGGGCTGGCGTGGCAGGATTTGCCCGGCGTGGCGCTGTTTCGCGCGGTGGACGATACGGTCTACGCGCTGCTCGACACAGTGCCGTGCCTGGGGGGGCCGCTGGCGCAGGGGGTGCTGATGGAGAAAAACCTGATGGGGCCGAAGAACGGCTGGATCATCGAGCTCGATTCGGGCCGCCTGGTGGCGCCCGTGCAGGGCATGGCGCGCATGTACGCCGTGCGCATCCTCGACGGGCGCGTCTACCTGGACATCAATGAGCTCAATATCCCGGCCAGCAAGGCGGAGCAGGCGCTGGCGGGATCGTTCGCCGTGCTGCCGCATGTGCAGATGGCGTGATGAAGGGAAAAGCAAGAACGGCGCACAGGGCGCCGTTCTTTGTCTGCAGTGATGTGTCGGCTTACGCGCTACGCGCTAAGCCGACCTACGCGGCTCAATTCGTAGGTCGGATTAGGCGCAAAGCGCCGTAATCCGACAACATCGCCGGCATTATTTTGGGCGATTGACCAAATGCGCATGCGCGTCGCGCAGCATGGTGGCCGTCGTATCCCAGTCGATGCAGCCGTCCGTGACGGAGCAGCCGTAGGTCAGTTGCGACAGGTCTTGCGGGATCTTCTGGTTGCCGCCGACGATGTTCGATTCGATCATCACGCCCACCAGCGAGCGGTTGCCCTGGCGGATCTGGTTGACCACGTCGCCCATCACCAGCGGCTGCAGTTCCGGCTTTTTATAGCTGTTCGCGTGCGAGCAGTCGACCACCAGGTTGGCCGGCAGCTTGGCCTTGGCCAGCGCCTGTTCGGCGATGGCGATCGAGACCGAATCGTAGTTCGGGCGGCCGTCGCCGCCGCGCAGCACCACGTGGCCGTAGGCGTTGCCGCGCGTGCGCACGATGGCGACGTTGCCTTCGGCGTTAATGCCCAGGAAGGAGTGCGGGTGCGCCGACGACAGGATGGCGTTGACGGCGATGCTGATGTCGCCATCGGTGCCGTTCTTGAAGCCGACCGGTGTCGACAGGCCCGACGACATTTCGCGGTGCGTCTGCGATTCCGTCGTGCGCGCGCCGATGGCGGTCCAGGCGATCAGATCGCCCAGGTATTGCGGCGAGATGGGGTCCAGCGCTTCGGTGGCGGTGGGCAGGCCCAGTTCGCACACGTCGAGCAGGAATTGGCGCGCCTTTTCCATGCCTTCGTTGACCTTGAACGAATCGTCCATGTACGGGTCGTTGATATAGCCCTTCCAGCCCGTGGTGGTACGCGGTTTTTCGAAATACACGCGCATCACCAGCAGCATCGTGTCCTTGACTTCCTCTTGCAGCGCTTTCAGGCGGCGCGCGTAATCGAGGCCGGCGACGGGGTCGTGGATCGAGCACGGACCGACGACGACGAACAGGCGCTGGTCCTTGCGGTCGATGATGTTGCGCAGCGCTTCGCGGCCGCGGCTGACGGTGTCGAAGGCGCTTTCCGACAGGGGCAGCTTGGCGTGCAGTTCGGCCGGTGTCGGCATGGGCGCGAAAGAGGTGACGTTGATATTTTCGATGTCTGGCGTATTCATGATTCTGGCTCGGCTTTCGCTATTGCGTTCTTTAAGAGGCAATAGTGTAGCGGAAATGCGGCCTGGCGGCGGGGTTGGGGCCAAAACGGGAATGCATGAGTTGTTTTTATGGCAGGGCCTGCACGCCGCCGGCCCCATGCTCCCGGACGCTCAATGGCCGCCGGTCACGCTGGCGCCAACGCTGTAGCGGGCGATGCGCTGGTAGTTGCCGGCCAGCTCGGGCGGCCGGGGCAGGCCGGGATGGCGCCGCACGTGCGCGAGGATGGCCGTTTCATGCTGGCGTATCTGCGCGTCCAGGCAGGCGATCTGCTGACACAACAGGGCGTGCAGCGCATGCTGGCCAGCCGGCAGATGGGCGTCGAGGCGCGCCGACTCCTGCTTGCGCACGCCTACGATGGCATGCAGGCGGCGCAGCCACAGGCGCAGTTCCACGTAGGCGGGCGAGGGCGGCGTCCAGCCAGCGGGGCGTTTGTCCTCGCAGTAATTGGCCAGCACCACGGCGCCGTGCGCCGCATCCTCGGGCAAACCTTGACTGCGCAGATAGTCTGCCAGCTGCGCGGGCTGGGCATCGCAGACCAGCATGCCCATATCGGCCAGCATGCGCGCTGGCGTCTCGCTGTACGGGGCGTCGAGGCGCATGCAGACGCGCAAGCCCATGACGGGCACGTCGTTCCTTTGCAGCCAGCTGCGCAGCCAGCGGTAGCCGGCCACGTCGTTTTCCAGCACCTTGCACAGCACGTCGCCGCCCGAGCGCAGCACGGCTTTCAGCAGCAGCTTGCCCGTTTCGATGCCGACGAAGGCCGTTTCCTGTTTGATCGCGTGTTCCATGATGAGTTCCCCCTGTGCAGTCTTATACGCAGCGGCGGCGCGTTTGGATGCAGGCACGAAGCACATTCATCAAAAAAATAGCTGGAAAGACTGTTGCATCGGCGCCTATGGCATCCGCCAGCCCGTCTGCACGGGGAAAAATCCGTGTAAGCTGGCGCCATGACGACTGTTTCCATCCCCCATACCGACGTGGCCGGCGAGCCATTTCCCGCTGCACGTTTCATTAAAGAAATAGGACGCGGCAAGAACGGCGCGCGCAGCATGACGCGCGACGATGCTCGCGCCCTGTACCGCGCCATGCTCGAGGGCCGCGTGTCGGATATGGAACTGGGCGGCATTTTGTTGTCGATGCGCATCAAGGGCGAGTCCGTGGACGAGATCGCCGGCTTCCTCGACGCTGCCGAAGCCTCGTTCGTCCCGCTGGCCGCGCCGGCAGGCGAATTCGCGCCCATCATCATTCCCAGCTACAACGGCGCGCGCAAGATGGCGAACCTGACGGCCTTGCTGGCGCTGCTGCTGGCGCGCGCGGGCGCACCCGTGCTCGTGCATGGCGTCACCAGCGACCCGGGCCGCATCACGACGGCCGAGGTGCTGGCCGCGCTGGGTGTGCCCGCCTCGCCGGACCATGCGCAGGCCGAGGCCGCCATGGCGCGCGGCGAAGCGGCCTTCCTGCCCATCGAGGCGCTGGCGCCGCGCCTGGCGCACATGCTGTCGCTGCGGCGCGTGCTGGGCGTGCGCAATTCCACGCATACCCTCGTGAAAATCATGCAGCCGTTCGCCGTTCCCGCCCTGCGCCTGGTGTCGTACACGCATCCCGAATACCTGGAAATGCTCGGTGAATATTTCCTGACTGCCTGCGATCCCGCGCGCGGCGACGCCTTCCTGATGCGCGGCACGGAAGGCGAAACGGTGGCCAACGCCAACAAGGCGCAGCAGATCGACTGGTTCCACGACGGCGAGCGCACGGTGCTGGTGGAAAAGCAGTTGCTGGTGGAAGAGTTGCCGCATTTGCCGGCCGAGCGCGATGCGGCCACCACGGCGGCCTGGATCGCGGCCGTGCTGCGCGGCGAGGTGCCCGTGCCGCCATCGATCGCCGAACAGGTGGAGCAATGCTTGACGACATCGCGGCAGATTGCGGCACGGCCGCGCTAGCCGCGCCGCCGCAGTTTACAATGGCGTCTTTGTAATCAGCGGTGACCGGAATTCTTATGGCAAAACAATTTGATGTGGCAGTGATCGGCGCCGGCGCGGCCGGCATGATGTGTGCGGCTGTTGCCGCCCAGCAAGGCAAGCGCGTGGTGTTGATCGATCACGCGGCCAAGCTGGCCGAAAAGATCCGCATCTCGGGTGGCGGGCGTTGCAACTTCACTAATATCAACGCCACGCCGCAAAATTTCCTTTCGGAAAACCCGCACTTCTGCAAGAGCGCGCTGTCGCGCTATACGCCGCAGGATTTCCTCGCGCTGGTGAAAAAATACCGGATCGGCTACCACGAAAAGCACAAGGGCCAGCAATTCTGTAATGAATCGGCCGAGCAGATCATCGACATGCTCAAGGACGAGTGCGCCACCGGCGGCGTGCACTGGCGCATGCCGTGCAAGATCGATAATATTGTCCAGCAAGATGACGGCGGCTTCGTGCTGCAGACGGACAGCGGCGACATCGAGACGGCCAGCATCGTCATCGCCACGGGCGGCCTGTCGATCCCGAAGATCGGTGCCACCGACTTTGCCTACCGCATCGCCAAGCAATTCGATCTGGCGATGGTCGAGCCGCGTCCGGCCCTGGTGCCGCTGACGTTCGATCCGGCCAGCTGGGCGCCATTTGCCGAGCTGTCCGGCATCGCGCTGGAAGTGGATGTGGAAACGGGCAGCCTGAAAGGCCGCAAGGCAACGGGCGCGCGTTTTCGCGAAGATTTGCTGTTCACGCATCGCGGCCTGTCCGGTCCGGCGATTTTGCAGATTTCCAGCTACTGGCTGCCGGGCGAGCCCATCGTCATCAACCTGTTGCCGGAAGTGGACGTGGCGCAAACCCTCATCGAAGGCAAGGGCACACTGAAGAAGCAGCTGGGCAATATCGTCGCCCAATGGCTGCCGCAGCGCCTGGCCGACTGCCTGCTGGCCACGAACGGCCTGGCGCCGGACGCGCGCATCGCCGACATGCCCGACGCGCAGCTGCGCAAGCTGGGGCAGGCCATCAATGCCTGGTCCATCGTGCCGAACGGTTCCGAAGGCTACCGCAAGGCGGAAGTGACGCGCGGCGGCATCGACACGCGCGAACTGTCGCAGCAGACCATGATGGCCAATAAAGTGCCGGGCCTGTATTTCATCGGCGAGTCGGTCGACGTGACGGGCTGGCTGGGCGGCTACAACTTCCAGTGGGCCTGGGCTTCCGGCGTGGCGGCAGGTATTGCCTTGCAGTAAGCTACTCTGTAATATGGGGTTTTGGCGCCCGGTGCGCCGATCCCGGTGCGTGGTTTACGCCACATTCCGGCAGCGACCGCAGGCTGCATGCCGCACGCAAGTGGGGGAGGGGCTTCCCTTTCCGAATAAAAGCTGCTACTATCTATCTCTTCCTATACACCACCTCAACGGTTTGAATTTTACATGACCACTATTCGCCTTAAAGAAAACGAGCCGTTCGAAGTCGCAATGCGTCGCTTCAAACGCACCATCGAAAAAACGGGTCTGCTGACCGAATTGCGCGCTCGCGAATTCTACGAAAAGCCAACAGCTGAGCGCAAGCGCAAGCTGGCAGCTGCTGTCAAGCGTCATTACAAACGCATCCGCAGCCAACAACTGCCGAAAAAATTATTCTAAGACTGTTCAGTCAGAACCAACCCGGGTAGTTCGGCGCATTGTTCGCCACGGGTTTTGTTTTGATTCGCCTGGAGTGATACTTCAGATGAGTCGCATACCCGCTCCGGTTCGCCGCAGCGGGTTTTCGCTTTTGTGGCCCGTACTTGTTTCTGGCCGCGCACGAGCACCGTTCCCATACTGACCAACGAGGATTGCCATGAGCTTGAAAGAACAAATTACCGAAGACATGAAAAACGCCATGCGCGCCAAGGAAGCGGGCAAGCTGGGCACGATTCGCCTGTTGCTGGCGGAAATCAAGCGCAAGGAAGTCGACGAGCGCATCGAATTGACGGATGCCCACGTGACGGCCATCGTGGAAAAAATGATCAAGCAGCGCAAGGATTCGATCACCCAGTTCGAAGCCGGTGGCCGTGCCGACCTGGCCGACATCGAAAAAGCCGAGCTGGTGCACCTGATCGGCTACATGCCTGCCGGTCTGTCGGATGAAGAAGTGGCGGCTGAAGTGGCTGCCGCCGTGGCCGCCTCGGGCGCCGCCGGTCCGCAAGACATGGGCAAGGTCATGGCCATCGTCAAGCCGAAGCTGGCCGGCCGCGCCGACATGACCGTAGTCTCCGCGCTGGTCAAGAAAGCCTTGACGCCAGCCGCATAAGCAACAATAGTAGCAAGGGCTGCCAGCCGTCGCGCTGGCAGCCTGTTAAACAGCCCACACGTTGACCTGGCTCAACCTCCGGCCACGTGCGGTAGTATAGTCTGACCTATAACAAGACCCGCCCTCGCCAGTGATACCTCAATCCTTCATTTCCGATTTGCTCAACCGCGTCGATATCGTCGATGTCGTGGGGCGCTATGTGCAGCTGAAAAAAGGCGGCGCCAATTTCATGGGCTTGTGCCCGTTCCACAGTGAAAAGTCGCCCAGCTTTACCGTCAGCCCCACCAAGCAGTTCTACCACTGCTTCGGCTGCGGCGCGCATGGCACCTCGATCGGCTTCCTGATCGAGTACTCGGGCATGGGCTTTGTCGACGCCGTCAAGGACCTGGCGCAAAACGTGGGCATGGTCGTGCCGGAAGCGGACGACAAGATCCCGCCGGCCCAGCGCGCGCAGATCCAGGCGCAAAGCCTGGCCCTGTCCGACGCCATGACGCAGGCCTGCGATTATTACCGCGGGCAATTGCGCCACGCGCCGGAAGCCATCGCCTACCTCAAAAACCGGGGCTTGACGGGCGAAGTGGCCGCTCGCTTCGGCATGGGTTTCGCGCCCGGCGGCTGGGACAATCTGCGTTCCGTCTTCCCCGATTACGACGTGGTGGCCCTGGCCGAGGCCGGTCTCGTGATCGACAAGGTCGATGAAGAGGGCAACAACCGCAAGCGCTACGACCGTTTCCGCGAACGCATCATGTTCCCGATCCGCAATACCAAGGGCCAGGTCATCGCCTTTGGTGGCCGCGTGCTTGACCATGGCGAACCGAAATACCTGAATTCCCCGGAAACCCCCTTGTTTTCCAAGGGTTTCGAACTATATGGCTTGTTCGAGGCGCGCCAGGCCATCCGCGACGCCGGCTACGTGCTGGTGACGGAAGGGTATATGGACGTGGTGGCGCTGGCGCAGATGGGTTTCCCGCAGGCGGTGGCCACCCTGGGCACGGCGTGCACGCCCACCCACGTGCAGAAACTGCTGCGCCAGACCGATAACGTGATTTTCAGCTTCGATGGCGACAAGGCCGGCCGCCGCGCCGCCCGCCGCGCGCTGGAGGCGAGTCTGGCCCACGTGTCGGACAATAAAACGATCAAATTCCTGTTCTTGCCGTCGGAACACGATCCGGACAGCTATATCCGCGAATTCGGCGCCGAAGGTTTTGAGCAGCAAGTGCATGAAGCGATGCCGCTGTCGCAGTTCTTGCTGAAAGAAGTGTCGGGCGAGCATGATTTGTCGGAACCGGAAGGGCGCGCCCGGGTGCAGTTCGACGCCAAGCCCTTGCTGCAGTTGATGGCGCCGTCGTCCTTGCGCTTGCAGATCGTGCGCGGCCTGGCGCAGCTGACGCAGTCCACGCCGGCCGAGATCGAAGCCCTGTTCGAGCTGGCCAAACCCGTTGCCGTGGCGCACCGCGCGCCGCCGAAATCGGGCCGTCCCGTGCCCGTGGGCCTGGAATTGAAGATCATGCGCATGCTGGTGGCGCATCCGCCCTTGACCCTGCGCATCGACGAGGCGGCCCTGACCGCCTTCCAGCACCTGGGCCCGGATGCGGCGCACAGCCTGGGGCAACTGGTGGCTGTGGGCCAGGCGCTGGGCGAGCACGGCAGTTTTGCCGCGCTGGCGCAGCAGTTGAAGGAGCTGGGCAGCGAATACGACGAGATCATCGGCGAGATCGCGGCCGGCACGGAATCCGATTACGACAGTGAATTGTCGTGGCTGGTGAGCACCATCCGCGAGATCAAACTGAATGCCTTGAAGGCGGAATTGCAGCAATTGTTTGCGTCGGGTTTGCCATCGGAGAAAATTGGTGTACGCTACCGCGAAATCATGCAGGAGCAGGGCGAGCTGGAACGCGAACGCGATGCCGAGTTGGTGAATCGCTAACCTTGCCCTGAGGGTATGTCGCGCACTGGAAAAACATTTTTCGCGTGCTATAATTAAATGCTAAGTATTGTGTGCTTTGGCAAGCTAGTTCTGTTTCGTAAATAGTATTTGTTTTCAGTAAGTTAGGCTCTTGATCGGCGCGGTGGATCGTGTCGGCAGCCAGGGCCAACTGGCGCTTTCGGCGTTGCGGGCAAGGCTCGCAGACGCTGGCAAGCCGCGCCAGGCTCTCGCTCCCAACGCGGTCGATGCAGGAATTTTTGCCGAGACGGCTGGCAACAGCCGGTGGACAGGAATTGCTGCGCTTCCCGCGGATCGTGGCCGATGAGGTGTAAGTAACGTAACAGTGTCGAATTTGCGTAGTCGGCAGGTTCGAAGATGGTGGTTCCCGCAGGTAGACAGGGAACTGGCAGCAAACTTTATCCTAATCCACCGTAAAGCAAGTCGTTGTGTAATCGAAAGCGCCTGTGCCAATCAAGAAACCCGAATCCAAAGCGGCTGCAAAGCCCACTAAAGTTACCACGAAAGCCGAAAAGGCGCTCGACCGGCCAGAAGCGCGCGTGACCAGCGCGCCCGTGGTCAGCCAGACCACCGACGCCGCCACCCTGGCGGCCATCGATACGTCCGGTTATGTCTTGCCGTCGGTAAAAGTGCCAGGCCGCCGCGGCCGCAAGCCAAAAGAATTCCAGCCAGAAAATGATGAAGTCGCCGCCCTGAACGCCGTCGAGCGGGCCGAGCTGAAGGCCGTCGACAAGGCCAAGGCCAAGGACCGCAAGGCGAAAGAGCGCGCGCTGCTGAAGGATGCGTTCTCGTCCGACACGGAAGCGAGCGAGGAAGAACTCGAGCGCCGGCGCCAGAAACTCAAGACCCTGATCAAGTTCGGCAAGGAACGCGGTTTCCTCACGTATGCGGAAATCAACGATCACTTGCCCGAAAACATTGTCGATCCGGAAGCCATCGAAGGCATCATTGGTACCTTCAATGACATGGGCATCGCCGTCTACGAGCACGCGCCCGATGCGGAAACGTTGTTGCTGTCTGATAACGTTGCCGTCGTCACCAGCGACGACGAGGCGGAAGCGGCGGCCGAGGCCGCCTTGTCGACCGTCGATTCCGACTTTGGCCGCACCACCGACCCCGTGCGCATGTACATGCGCGAAATGGGTTCGGTCGAGCTGCTGACGCGCGAAGGCGAGATCGAGATCGCCAAGCGCATCGAAGATGGCTTGAAAGACATGATCCAGGCCATTTCCGCCTGTCCCGTGACGATCGCCGAAATCATCGCCGCCGCCGACCGCATCGCCAACGAAGAGATCAAGATCGATGAAATCGTCGACGGCCTCGTCGATGAAAACGAACCGGTCGCCGCCGCCCCTGTCGTGTCCGCTCCCGTCGAAGAAGACGAGGAAGAAGGCGAAGCGGAAGAAGAGGAAGAGGAAGAAGAGGAAGAAGCGAGCGCTTCGGGCGCCGCCGGCTTCTCGGCCGAACAGCTGGAAACCCTGAAACGCACGGCGCTGGAAAAATTTGCCGTCATTTCGCAGCAATTCGACAAGATGCGCCGCGCCTTCGAAAAGGAAGGCTACAACTCCAAGCCCTACGCCAAGGCGCAGGAAGCCATTTCGCAAGAGTTGCTGGGCATCCGCTTCACGGCCAAGGTCGTGGAAAAGCTGTGCGACACACTGCGCGGCCAGGTCGACGAAGTGCGCCATATCGAGAAACAGATCCTCGACGTGGCCGTGAACCGCTGCGGCATGCCGCGCGCCCACTTCATCAAGGTCTTCCCGGGCAATGAAACCAACCTCGACTGGGTCGATGGCGAAGTCAACGCAGGACACGCGTACAGCGCCATCCTGGGCCGCAACATTCCGACCGTCAAGGAATTGCAGCAGCGCCTGATCGACCTGCAGGCGCGTGTCGTACTGCCGCTGCCGGACTTGCGCAACATCAACCGTCAGATGGCGGCCGGTGAAATGAAGGCGCGCAAGGCCAAGCGCGAAATGACGGAGGCCAACTTACGCCTGGTCATTTCGATCGCCAAGAAATACACGAACCGGGGCCTGCAATTCCTCGACCTGATCCAGGAAGGCAATATCGGCCTGATGAAGGCCGTCGACAAGTTTGAATACCGCCGCGGCTACAAGTTCTCGACGTATGCGACTTGGTGGATCCGCCAGGCCATCACGCGCTCGATCGCCGACCAGGCGCGCACGATCCGCATTCCCGTGCACATGATCGAGACGATCAACAAGATGAACCGGATCTCGCGCCAGATCCTGCAGGAAACAGGCGCGGAGCCCGATCCGGCCACCCTGGCGATCAAGATGGAGATGCCCGAGGACAAGATCCGCAAGATCATGAAAATCGCCAAGGAACCGATCTCGATGGAAACGCCGATCGGCGACGACGACGATTCCCACCTGGGCGACTTCATCGAGGACAACAACACCCTGGCCCCGGCCGACGCAGCGCTGCACGCGTCCATGCGGGGCGTGGTCAAGGACGTGCTCGATTCCCTGACGCCACGCGAAGCCAAAGTGCTGCGCATGCGTTTCGGCATCGAAATGTCCACCGACCACACCCTGGAAGAAGTGGGCAAGCAATTTGACGTGACGCGCGAGCGCATCCGCCAGATCGAAGCCAAGGCGCTGCGCAAGCTGCGCCACCCATCGCGCTCCGACAAGCTGAAAAGCTTCTTGGAAGGCAACTAGAAGCCAATAGGGCTTGACGTGCGCCCCTGATACCCCTATCCTCGCGTGTCCGTTTCCAAAACGGCCGCGCGAGGCGGGTTTTCAACAGCGCCGCCAAGCCGCAGTCCCCGGGCCTCTAGCTCATGCTTGGTTAGAGCAGCGGACTCATAATCCGTTGGTGCCGTGTTCGACTCACGGGAGGCCCACCAGAATTAGCAGCAAAAAAATCCCCGGCGGGTGACTGCCGGGGATTTTTTTATGCGCGAGACAATCGTCGCAAGGTTTGGTCTTTTGGGCGTGATAGCTGCTGGTTTCGTCACCAATTCCATCTTTATGGCGGTATGGAACGGGTAAGAGGCATCGCGTAGTCTGCCAGTCGTTCGACCTTGTATTGGCAATTGAGCACGCTACGGGTCATGATCGTTGTTCAATGCGGCTATGGTTGGGCTTGTGTCTGAATGGCGGACCTGACCCTGCCACCCCTTTGACCCTGCCACCCCTTGTGTGTCTGAATGGCGGACCTGACCCTGCCACCCCTTGGTATAAACCGCTGAAACGTTGCGAAATTGATGATTTTCGTTGGCATGATTTGAGGCATACTTGAGCAAGTTGGCATGTGCAATATGTTACTCCTCTGAATGTGCTTCAGGAGTTTTTGGGGGGGGAGAGTGCGCAGATGGTTCGCCGATACGCACACTTTTCAGCGGAGCATTTGGAAAAATATGTAAAGAGATTCCCTGCTTTTATGGTGTAGATTATTTTTCGAAAATTAAAAAATGAGGAAATATGGTTAGTGTAGAATATTTGGCTATTATGGATAAGCAAAGTACTTTTTGCGATTCAATTATTAGTTTTAATAAATTTTTGCAGGTTGATTCCTCAATTGTAATTAACGGAGGTAAAATTCACTTTAAAGAGAGTTTTGTTTGTGATTACAAGATTCATGATGGAGATGTGACTGGAAGAAATCAGCATTATTTTCACGTACTTTTCAAAATTGATAGCGATGCTGATGGTGATCTGATAAAATTTTCCGAATTTTTAAAAATTATTAGAGGACTATTTTCAAGAATAAATGCCGAGGTGGAAACATTGTGGGATGATATATCTTTTTGCTATTCTAAAAAAGCGTATACCATAATTCATCAGGTCGAAAATTTGATGAGGAAATTAATTTCAAATTTTATGTTGGTTAAAATTGGAACTGATTGGGTTGTTGAGACCTCTCCTCCAGAAATAAATGATGTTATAAATAAAGGTAAGCGATCCTCTAAAATAAATGTACTTCATAACCTTGATTTTATTCATTTGGCACATTTTTTAATTAAGCCATATACAAAAACTGGGATTGCGGAACTGTATAGTGGAATTAAAGCTGCGGAAAGTACAGAAGATTTAGAGAAATTAAAATCGTGCTTGCCTGAATCAAATTGGAATAGATATTTCTCATCCTTGGTAAGTTGTGATGATACTTTTTTGCAGAAGAGATGGGATGATTTGTATATTTATCGCTGCATTATTGCTCATAATGCAATATTAAATAAGAGTCAATTTGATAGAGTGTTAGAGATATCAAATGAATTGAATGAGACATTGATAAATGCTTTGAGTAAGCTTCCGCAGGTAACTGTGCCAGAGTCAGAAGTTAAAGATGTTGTTGAGCGTGTCAATGATAGGGATAAATTTGTAAGTGTAAGTTTCGAGGTGGCTTGGAGAAAAATGGAAGCTTTACTTGAGCTAATCTTGATTAAGTTTGAGCTTCCGATAAGTGATATATTAACTAATTGTCGAGTTTTGGAGCTGGAAGGTGTTTTCACGAACGAGGAAACTTCTATTGTTGAATACTTAATTGATTTCCGGGGGAGGTATTATTATGAACCTGATAATAATTTTGAAAAGCGATCTGTTGATAGAGCCATAAGATTTATTGGCGGCATCTGCGATTCTCTGGAGGCGACACTTAATTCCATCAATGAAAATGGTATGCGAGTAGAGAATTAATTTTAAGGAAACTATGTTCTGGTGATTTTCTTGGTTGATTTTTTAGGTAGAGCATGTGTCTCATAATCCATTGATGCCGTATTCGATTCACGGGAGGTCCACCAGAATTGAGCAACAATAGAACAAGCCCCGACAGGTGACTGCCGGGGCTTTTTTCGTGCTGTCGTACAATCGCGGCATAGCGATTGACGAAGGATGAAACGAGATGACTGCTGAAGTGAAGATTGACGATATCGTGGTAGGCGACGGCAAGGCGGCGGCGCGTGGCGCGCTGGTCACGGCACATTACCGGGGCTGGCTGGAAGATGGGACGGAGTTTGACTCGTCGCACAAACGGGGTGAGCCTTTCCGCTGCGTGTTGAGCAATAACAAGGTCATTCAGGGCTGGATTCTGGGTTTGCACGGCATGCAGGTCGGTGGCACGCGCAAGTTGTGGGTGCCCGCGCATCTGGCGTATGGCGAGCGGCAGGTGGGTTTGATACCGCCGCATTCCAATTTGATCTTCGAGATTGAGTTGCTGGAAGTGCTGACGCGCGATTGATGTCTGGATGGTGTCAGCAGGCAGATACGACGCCGGATTTTTTCAGCAGCAGTTGCTCGACATCGGCGCGCAGCGCCTGCTGGGTGGGGAAGTTGGCATAGCGCAAGGTGACGTAACCGGCCAGCCTGAGCATGGCGTCGCGCTCCTGATCCTGGCGTTCGCGGCCGGCGTGGCTGCGGTCGTCGAGTTCGATCACTGCGATGACGTTCAGTTGCTGGCTGCACAGGACAAAATCGGCCACCTTGCGGTCGAAACGGTTTCTGTTTGCCCGTCCCTGCGCCGTCACCAGTGCGGAAAACGCCACTTGCGCCAGCACCGTGCATTCCGGCAAGGCCGTTTGCAGCAGGTGGTACATCTGCTGTTCGCGTGTTGTCATGACGGGTTTTCTTTGCAGACGCAGCGGCCTGCGAGATTTCGCAGCCTGGCGCGTGGCCAGCATGGCAAGGAACAGGATCACTGCCGCGATGGCGATCAGGACGGTGTAGGAAGGCATGGGCTGGTACCAGAATGGACGAGCCCTGATGGTACGCGAACAGCGGCGTGTTTTCGTGCCGCCGCCAGCGTATTTCAGATGGTGCGCTTGTGGAAGATCAAGCCTGTTTCAGGTTGACCTGCATCATGCCCAGCAGCGGCGCGATCTCGTGCAGGCTGGCGACTTCACAGGTGGGGATGGCGGCCGAGGTGTTGGCCATGCCGTCCGGGTTGAACCAGCAGCTGGCTATGCCGTAGCGGTTGGCGCCCAGGATGTCGGCGTCTAGCCGGTCGCCGATGATGATGGTCGTTTCCTTGTTGAATGCGCGCGCCATGTTGGCCGCGTATTCGAAGAAGCGCACGTCTGGCTTGGCGTGGCCGCACGCTTCGGAGGTGGCGACGAAGGAAATGTAGTCGCTCAGGCCGGAGGCGGCGATGCGGCGGTTCTGGATGGATTCGACGCCGTTGGTGATGATGCCCACTTCGCCAATGCGCGACAGCGTTTCGCACACTTGCTTGGCGCCATCGATGAGCACGACCGTGTCCGGCAGCGATTCCAGATACAGGCGGCTGGCCAGTTCCGGGTCGATGGCGATGCCGTTCAGCGCAAACGTCTTGCGGAAGCGTTCCACCTTCAGGAAATCCTTGCTCACCTCACCCGTCTCGAAACGTTTCCACAGGTCGACGTTGATCGCCTGGTACTGGGTAAACAGCGCGTTGATGCCGTCGCGCAAGCCCAGTTCGTGCATGGTGTGCAGAAACGAGCGTTTTTCGGACGCGCGGAAGTCGAGCAGGGTATCGTCGAGGTCAAACAGGAATAGCTGGTAGGTCATGGTATGTATTGAAAGCGTGGAACTTGTCTTGCATCGTAGCACGTAGCGCTGAGTTCGGTTGGCCGTGCCCTGCGCGGGCGATCCGCTACAATCGCTGCCGGACCCGTCACTTTCACTTCATTCCTTTCATGACCCAGCTCTCCGTCAACGTCAATAAAATCGCCCTGCTGCGCAATTCGCGCGGCCGCAATTTCCCGGACCTGCTCGCGTTTTCCGCGCGCTTTCTCGACCTGGGCGCCGCCGGCATTACCTTGCACCCGCGCCCGGACCAGCGCCATGCGCGCTACGATGATGTTGCCGCTTTGCAGCGCCTGTGCGCGGAACGGGGACGCGAGCTGAATGTGGAGGGCTATCCTGCGGCGGAATTCCTGCAGGTCGTGAAAGACGCGCGCCCGGCGCAATGCACGCTGGTGCCCGATATGCCGGGCCAGCTGACGTCCGATCACGGCTGGGACATCGAACGGCATGCGGCGCTGTTGCGCCCCGTTATTGGGGAATTGAACGACCTGGGCATCCGCGTCAGCCTGTTCGTCGATGCCGACTATCCGGCGCTGGAATGGGCGCGCGAGGTGGGCGCGGCGCGGGTCGAGCTGTACACGGAACGGTTTGCCGAGAGTTATGGCGGCGGGCAGGCCGAGGCCGTGTTTGACACGTATCTGCAGGCGGCGCGGCGGGCACAGGCGCTGGGGCTGGGCGTGAATGCGGGGCACGACCTCGATTTGCACAACCTGGCGCGCTTCCTGGACATTCCCGGCATCCTGGAAGTGTCGATCGGCCACGCGCTGGTGGTCGAATGCATCGAGCAGGGCATGGACAAGGTGCTGGGACGCTACCTTGAGATATGTCAATCGTAGGGCTGCCGCACATCGAACGCGCTTGCCGCTTGCTGACCTTGCTTACCAGTCATTTCTGAATGGATTTTTGCATGTTTGACGCAACTGCGGGGGAGTGGCTTGAGGAGTGGTATTGAGCGCACTATTTGCACTGAAAACTGACTATTTTCGTTTGCTGTGTAATGGCTGCAACGCACTGTTTGACGCCCGGCAAAGCCATGCGCAGGTAGCGTTCGGTACCGGCATACAGGCAGTCCACCTGAAACAGATACTCGGGTGCATCAAAATTGATGTCCCAGCGTTGATGCAAGGTGCCGTTGCGTGTCCATTCCTTGTCCGGGGCCAGGATAGGCAACGCTTCGCCAGCTGCTGGCGGCTGATGCGCCGGATAGGACAGCACGCGTACGCCATCGAGTTTGCTGGCCGGCAGGTTCCAGCTTGAGGGAGGCGCTTGCGGGCAAGAAGCGGATGCAATGGGGGCCGCGGCAGCTGGCTGCATCACCGTGGCCGCGATGGCCAATGTCGCCAGTGCGAGCGGCTTCATTCCACTACCGAATAGAGTTCGGGACGATTCGATGCCCCCGCCGCCGAACGGCCGAAGTAGATCACGCGGGCGCTGGGCTTGTGGTTACGCCACTGGTCGAAAATTTCTATGCCGCCAGGCACCTGGCGGATGAACAGCGCCGCATGATTGCCCTGCCGCAGATTCTGATAGCGGCCGTTGACGAAGGTGGCAATCACTGTGCCTTTCGCGATACCGCCTTTTTGTAAGGCATAGCGTTTCTCTCTGTGGCCGACGATAGAGAGAGCGTACGCAAGGCGTGGGTTAGCATCTTGATGTGGGCCAGAGCAATACAGAACATTGACATGTGTCATGGCCCCGCCTGGTGCACGGACAACCTTACATATCCACCCACCAGTTGAGCAAGGTTTCATCATCGTCGTCATCGAGGTTGACGTAGATATTGGCGAAGTACCATTCCACGCCCGTTGCTTCTCGGAAGGCGTCGAAGGGACCGTTGACATTGTAGATGCCGTGGTGTCCCGGCACGCTGAAGGTGAGGTTGCCCTTGTACTGGCCATCCAGGGTGCCGCCCAGCTGGCTTTGCACGTCGCGCTCGAGCTGGTCCACTGCTGCTTGCGGCACGTCGTCGGCGTAGATCTGGATGCAGAAGTTGCCGCCGCGCTTTAAGACTTCGGCGGGGGCGAGCGGGTTGGCGATGTTGACGATGTCGCCGCGCGCCAGGTTCAGGGTCAGGCCGGGCGAGGCCAGCAGTTCGTAGACGTGCTCGTCGATCTGGCGCGCGGGCAGGGTTTCATACACGGGACCGCTGGTGTTTTCGCCTGCCAATACGCGGATGTGCGGCAAGCCTTCGCAATTGATGTCTTCCATTTATTCTTTCATAGTGCCGGCGCAATGCGCCGCAGGGCGCCAGGTAGGGGTATATGGCAATATTGTACCGGCTAGGTGTTTGCTGGCGGGGTATGCAACAGTGCAGACGGGGCGACACAATCGGGAATGCCGTGCCGGCAGGTGGTTGTTTATGTGGCCTGTGCGGTTCGAAGTGCCAGTTATGCGCCCTTGTCGCAATGCTTGGCCTGCGGCGTTTTAAGAACACGGAATATGCAAAAGGCACGCCGCAGCGTGCCTCGATATCATGCCAGGCGGGTTGGCCCCAGCTTAGAAGCGGTAGCTGGCACTGATGCGCAGCACTGGATATGCCTTGAAATCCTTGACCTTGTCGGACAGTTTTTCGTTTTCAGCGGCAACGTCCGTTTTCAGGGCGGCACAGACCAGCGGGTCGCAGCCGGTATTGTGCAGCGAGGTTTTCGGCGAACCCTGGAACAATACGCCGATGTCGCTGGAAATGCTCCAGCCTGCCTCTTTCACCGGGTTGCCCCAGCCGATGCCGATGTAGGGGGCGACCTTGCGGAAATCGATGGTGCCGTCCAGCTGGCCAGCGCTGGCCGCCGTATAGGTGTTGCCGTTCAATGTGTAGCTGCCGCTTTTGTTCGGCTTGCCTTTGGCATCGATTTTATTGCCGTTGTACACGACGCCGGCGCTGACGCGGAAGGCGCCGTCCATGGGGAAGTAGTCGAGCAAGGCGTCGAAGGTGCGCAGTTTGAGTTTCAGCTTGTAGTCGACGTCTTCGGTGCTGGAGTCGTAGGAGTAATTCAGGAAGCCGACGCCAAAACGGGCATTTAGATTCGATTGCAGCGGCACGCTCAGGTGGGCGCCGACGCCAGTCGTACCCAGGTCGGCGGCGATGGCGATTTCTGCCTGGGCTTGGCTTGCGCAGAACATGCCTGCCAGTAGGGCGGCGATCAGGTATTGCTGTTTCATGCTTACTGACTCCAGTCGTTGGTCTAATTATGTACGCGATAAATTACCCAATTGAAACTAAAGTTTCTATTGGGTAATTTCAACGAGAATAATAGAGGCTGGATTGTTGCCAAGCAAGACGAAGTGGCAAATGGTGGTACAAGGTGTTGCTTTCCTGCCGCATCAGCTTGCGACGTGGCTTAATTGTGCGCGCTGATGCCGCTGCGGAATTGTTCGAAACCGGCGCGTGCGGCTTTATAGCAATTGCCGGCGGCCGCTTCCAGGCCTTCGCGGTCGAGCACTTCGACCGTGCCGCGACGGTACTGGATCAGGCCTTCGTCCTGCAGCTTGCGCGCCGTGACGGTGACGCTTTCGCGGCGCACGCCCAGCATGTTGGCCATGGTGTCTTGCGTGACCTTCAGTTCGTTCGACAGGGAACGGTCGAGGCGGTCCAGCAGCCAGCGGCACAGTTTTTGTTCGATGCTGCAATGACGGCCGCCCACCACGTTCTGCGCCATTTGCGCAAACATGGCGCTGGTGTAGCGCATCAGCAATTGCGCCAGCGCGCCGCCTTCATTGAACACTTCGCGCAGGAAGGCGGTTTTCAGGCGGTAGCCGTAGCCTGCCGTCTGTACGATGGCGGTGCAGGTGGCGCGCTCGGCTTCGTACAGCACCACGCCAGCCACGCCTTCGCGGCCGATGACGGCGATCTCGGTGGTGGCGCCGTCTTCCATCACATACAGCAGGGAAACGATGGCGTTGGTGGGGAAGTACGTGTATTCAATCTTGCCGCCGCAATCGAACAGGTGCTTGCCGGCAGGCAAAGCGACCAATTCCAGCTGGCAAAACAGGCGCTCCAGATCGGCGCGCGACAAGGCGCGCAGCAATTCGTTCTGTTGGGCGCCCGTGATGCTGATCATGGGTGTGGCCGGAGCGGCTTGCCAGTTGTGCTGGGCGGCTGCGTGGCTATTCGTTGCTGGTGTCAGGTTGCTATAAGCTTTGTACATGGTA
Source organism: Janthinobacterium sp. HH106 (assembly GCF_001758725.1). NCBI lineage: Bacteria > Pseudomonadati > Pseudomonadota > Betaproteobacteria > Burkholderiales > Oxalobacteraceae > Janthinobacterium > Janthinobacterium sp. HH106. The sequence goes on from NZ_LRIC01000001.1 coordinate 89,533, forward strand.
GGGCCTCGTCTTCTGATTTTGTTGGATGGCGCTGCTTTTCTGGCTTGCTAGCGTTGTGCTGAATCTTGTATCCACTATAGAACCAGGGGGCAATGACGGGCATCGGATGAGCCGACGTGCTTATGTAGGCTAGGAACATTGCCCCGTGTCATCCAACTCCTACGCCTGCTCTTCATTTTCCCGTTTGGAAACAACCGTGTTTGGACAAAAATGCGGCGCGCTGCCCGCTACACCTGAACTTTGGCCGCATGCCGCGATCAAACCACTCTGCGCTGCAGTGCGTCGGTGGTAAAATGTTGCCTTGTGGAAATTTAACCGGCGTTTCGGTATGAGCCGCCGCATTACCTGCGCCGTGTTGGTGCGCGCCTGTCTTGTCCCGTTTACCTGTTAATGAAGGAACGCAACGCATGAAATGGTTTTTTGATCTGAAAATTGCCACCAAGCTGATCTTGTCGTTTGGCGCCGTGCTGCTGCTGACGGCCGCGCTGGGCGTGTCGGCGATCTTTTCCATGGCGCGCATCAATACCGCGTCGACGGACCTGTCCGACAACTGGATGCCCAGCGTGCTGGCGGCCATGTCCATGCGCAGCGATGTCAGCGATTTCCGCCGCTGGGAACTGGCGCACATGCTGGCCGCGCAGGATGCCGACATGGCGCAGAACGAAACGCGCATGACGGAAACCCAGGCCAGGCTGAAGGCCGATGCCGACAAGTACCGCGGCCTGATTTCCGAACCGGGCGAGAAGGACGTGTTCGAGCGCTTCCTGGCACTCAATGATGAATTCATGCGCCTGCATGCAACCATGCTGAGCCTGTCGCGCGAGATGAAAAAGGAAGAGGCGCGCGCGCTGGCCGTGGGACCGTCGGCCCAGGTGATGACGGACATGATGGCGGCGCTCGATAAACTGGTGGCGATTAACACGGACGGCGGCGTGCGCTCGAGCGCCGGCGCGGACGCAACCTATGCGGCCTCGCGCGCCAGCCTGATCGCCTTGGTGGCGGGCATCGTCATCATCGGCATGCTGCTGGCGCTGTGGGTGGCGCGCAGCGTGGCGCGTCCGTTGATCGAGGCCGTCGGCGTGGCGCGCCGGGTGGCGGCTGGCGACTTGACGGCGCATATCGTTGTGCGATCGCAAGACGAAACGGGACAATTGATGCAAGCCCTGAAAGACATGAATGCCAGCCTGCAAAACCTGGTGGGCCAGGTACGCGGCGGCACCGATACCATCGCCACGGCGTCGAGCCAGATCGCCGCCGGCAACCAGGATCTGTCATCGCGGACGGAAGAGCAGGCCAGTTCACTGGAAGAAACGGCTTCGTCGATGGAAGAGCTGACGTCGACCGTGAAGCAGAATGCGGACAATGCGCGCCAGGCCAATACCATGGCGCAAACCTCGTCGAGCATCGCCGTCGAGGGCGGCAAGGTCGTCAGCGAAGTGGTGGGCACGATGGCGTCGATCAATGCATCGTCGCGCAAGATCGTCGACATCATCGCCGTCATCGACGGGATTGCTTTCCAGACCAATATCCTGGCCCTGAATGCGGCCGTCGAGGCGGCGCGCGCAGGCGAGCAGGGGCGTGGCTTTGCCGTCGTCGCCACGGAAGTGCGCAACCTGGCGCAACGCTCGGCCGCGGCGGCCAAGGATATCAAGGTCTTGATCGGCGATTCGGTCGAGAAAGTCGAGGCGGGCTCGAAACTGGTGGATCAGGCGGGCCGCACGATGGATGACATCGTTGCCAGCATCACCCGCGTGACGGACATCATGAGCGAGATCACGGCCGCCAGCAGCGAGCAGAGCGCCGGTATCGAACAGGTTAACCAAGCCATTGCCCAGATGGACCAGGTGACGCAGCAAAATGCGGCCCTGGTGGAAGAGGCGGCCGCTGCGGCTGAGTCGATGCAGGAGCAGGCCGCCAGCCTGAGCGAAGTGGTCAGCATCTTCAAGCTCGACGTGGCCAGCGCCGCCGCAAGCCGGCCGCGTGCGCCTGTCAAGGCTGTCAAGGCGTCGGCAGCCGTGACGCCGGCACCGGCGCCGCGTCAACTGGCCAGTACGGCGCGCCGTGCCGTGCCAGTGGATGAGTGGGAAAGCTTTTAATTGAATTAAGTTAAGCGCGCTTGCGCGGCTTCCTGACGCTCTGGGTGGCGGGCGCGGCAGCGGCTTGCTGGCGCTGTTGCCACGCCCTCAGGGCTGCTTCGTAGGCGGCCAGGTCCTCCTGGTACATTTCCAGTACGCAAAAGGTGCAGCCGCTGTGGCAGCACTCGTCGTTGCCCGGTTTGCTGGGCGGCTGCGGTTGCGGATCGTGGGATAAAGGCGGGGTGGGCATGGTAAGGGCAGGGGACGGCGGAGCTGGCATCGGCGTTGGCATCGGAGCCGGCATGATACGGCATCCCGGAGGTCTATTGCTGGAACGCTTTTTGCTCAAAAATCACGGTTTCCGTGTACAGTTGCGGTGAATTAGGGTATCGTTTACAGCACTGATATTGTATCTTCTGCGCGCGATGTTCCGCCGGCGCGATCTCCGCCGCCATCGCAGCACATCTCTTCGACGCTCCCGCATACGCCATACAGCATGTCCCGGAGCACGGAGGTGCCGCAAGAACAATGATCCATGGCTTGCAAGACGGAGCTGCCTGTGCCCCGAAATGTTGTTTATTGAGAAAGCATGGCTTCCGCAGTGCGGAGGCACACCAGAAAATTTATGTCTGAAACCGAATCGACTCCTACGCCCAGCCCGGCGATTGCCCCTGAAGCGGCGCCCGTCGCCGCTGCGCCTGCACCTGCACCTGCACCTGCACCTGCCGCATCCGCTGCTCCCAGCCTGACTTTTGCCGACTTTGGCCTTGCGCCTGAAATCCAGCGCGCCTTGACCGACCAGGGTTACACCCATCCGACACCGATCCAGGAACAAGCGATCCCCGTGGTGCTGCAAGGCCGCGATGTGATGGGCGCCGCGCAAACGGGCACCGGCAAGACGGCCGGTTTTTCCTTGCCGATCATCCAGTTGCTGATGGCGCACGCCAGCAGCAGCATGTCGCCGGCGCGCCACCCGGTGCGCGCGCTGATCCTCACGCCGACGCGTGAGCTGGCGGTGCAGGTGGCCGAAAACGTCAAGGCCTACGCCAAGCACACGCCGCTGCGCTCGACCGTCGTCTTCGGCGGCATGGATATGAAGCCGCAAACCGTCATCCTGCGCGGCGGCGTGGAAATCGTCATCGCCACGCCGGGCCGCTTGCTCGACCATATCGAGCAAAAGAACATCAGCCTGAGCCAGGTGCAGATGCTGGTCATGGATGAGGCCGACCGCATGCTGGACATGGGCTTCCTGCCGGACTTGCAGCGCATCATCAACTTGTTGCCGAAACAGCGCCAGAACCTGATGTTCTCGGCCACGTTCTCGCCAGAAATCAAGAAGCTGGCCGCCACCTTCCTCAACGATCCGCTGACGATCGAAGTGGCGCGCAGCAACCAGACGGCCGACAAGGTCACGCAAGTGGTCTACAAGGTGACGGAAGACCAGAAGCATGCCCTGGTCGCCCATCTGCTGCGCCAGCGCGACCTGAAGCAGGTCATCGTATTCTCGAACACCAAGATCGGCGCCTCGCGCCTGGCCCGCGTGCTGGAGCAGGAAGGCATGAGCGCCACGGCGATTCATGGCGACAAGAGCCAGCAGGAACGCATGGCGGCGCTGGAGGCGTTCAAGAAGGGCGAAATAGACGTGCTGGTGGCGACCGACGTGGCGGCGCGCGGCCTGGATATTTCCGACCTGCCTTGCGTCATCAACTTCGACTTGCCGTACAACGCGGAAGATTATGTGCACCGCATCGGCCGCACGGGCCGCGCCGGCGCCTCGGGCGACGCCATTTCGATCTACTCGGATAAAGACGAGCGCTTGCTGGCCGATATCGAGAAACTCATCAAGCAAAGCATCAAGCGCGGCGAATTGACGGGCTTCAACCCGGCGCCCGCCCGCAGCGGCGACAGCGAGCGCCGTCCGCCGCGCCGCAGCGAAGGTGGCGAGGCACGCCCCGCGCGCGCCCCCGAGAGCCGCCATGCCGGCGATAGCCGCGACAGCCGCTCCGCCGAGCGCGGTGCGCGTCCCGCTTTTGGTCCCGGCGCACGCCGCGAAAAGGCTGATCCCTGGTTCCTCAAGCCATATGAGCCGGCCAAGGCCGCAGCCCCGGCTGCCGCCAGCATGGCGCCTGCCGCAGTCAAGCCGAAGCAGAAAGTGGCGGCATTGCTGGGTGGTTTGTTGAAGCAATAAGGAGCAGTATCAGGATGCAGCGTCTGCCGTCTTGCCATGCATTTGCCGGAGATCCTTGCGGCGCCACTTTTTATTGAGGACAGTGGCGGCGTATGGATTCCCTGGCGACGCCATCGCCATGCGCGCCATCGTACCGGCTATTTTCATGCCGGACGATGGCGCGTTTTGCATTGTATCGTGCGTGGTATTGAAGCAGGGAGGGCGCATACGCTGCCAGCGTATGCGCGGATGAGGCTATGAAGGCGGTTGTCTGCCAGTTCGTGACCCGTGACTTGATGTCTCGGCAGATGAATCCTGCCCTGCCGAGAGCGTATTCTTAGTTGCTTAATTGCGTGCGATTTGCAACCCACCATTTACGCGAGAGCGCAATCAGGCAGGCAAGCACGAAGCCAAGCAAGGCACTCGCAACCAGCGCTGTCGAGAGACGGGTAGTGCGGTTCTCCGGCAAGCTCGGGCCGGCGATAAAGCGGCTCTTTTCCAGGTAAAGATTGATCGAATTTTGATTGTCGACCGTAATTTTGTTGTATACCTCTTTGACCAGTTCGTCATTCAGGTTTTTGTTCTTGAATGCGCGTTCTTTGCTGGCTTCCAATGCGCGCAGTACGGCTTCGCCGGATTTGTTGGCGTCGAGCTCAGCCTTGGCGAGATCGTAATAGTCACGCAGCAACAGATATTGTTGCTGTTCTCGTTTGGCCTGGTAAATGGCTTCTTCCGCCGCACTGGCCTCGATTTCGGCACTCATCAGTTGCGTCACTGGTGACAGGTAGCGTGAGTTCTCATCCGTTACGGTGACGACTTGAGATGCTGCCTGCACCTCGGACTTCGGGTAGCGGGAAACTATCTGCTTGAGGTTGCTGATGCGCCTGCCGTATTCTGCAAGTTTCTCCTTGCTGCCAATGATGTCATTGTCGAGCTTGGTGATTTTGGCGGTAATTTCCAGATGCTTGAAGCGCAGTGCATCGGTATAGATCAGGTAGACAATCGTGTCGACCGTGTAGCGCCCCAGCAGGGCCACGATACGTTGCGCCTCTTCTGGCGTGCTGGCTTCGTAACTGATGCGAAAACCGATCACATTGTTGCTGCTTTCCTTGGGCTGCTCCATTAAATCTTTGGCATCGAGTTTGGTGAAAGGGAAAATTGGCACGATGATGGTGTTCAGGCTCTTTTCACTGGTGATGTTGGCGCGCAGACTGGCAATGCTGGGAGTGTTATCGAGTTTGGTGGCGCGCACATAGTCGTCGAAGCGGCCACGGCTGCCAAAGGCTGCCGAATAGCGCTTGTAGTCACTGAGTTGAATGCCGGTGGCGGCTTCCTTGACGTCTTTCATTTTTGTCATTTTTTCTGCTGGCAAGGGGATGGGCCCGCCAAATTGCAGAAAGCCCTCACTTTTGTACTTGGCAAAAAACAGTGTACTACCCAGCCCCAGTGCGATACAGGCCACGGTGATTCCAGTAATCATGCGACGCGCATGCCACAGTGTACTCAGGAGATCGGTCAGGGAAATCAGACCTTCGTCGTATTCTGTGTTGTGTTGGGTGAACTCTTCCTGCTTTTTCATGTGATTTCTCAAATTATGTATAGATGAATAATATGTACAAGGAAAGACCTGCCGACAGTTGTGTTTTGTCAGCCTTGCGGTCTTTTCCTGGCTGCCGGCATCATCCGCGTAATGCCAGTGCCTTGTTTTTTTCGGACCAGATCAAGTCTTCAATGCCGCATTGTGGCGTGTATTCTTTCACTGCTTTCAACAATACGGTCCGCACATCCTCATAGGCGAAGCGCTTGCAGGCGTCGTCGAGCTCAGCCAGCAGCAGCTGTAATTCAGCGTGCGGTATCTCGGATTCCTGCGCGCGCATGATCAGCGGGTGTTCTGTCCCCTCGACATTGTCGCCGATGAGCAGTTCTTCGTATAGCTTCTCGCCGGGGCGCAACCCGACATGTTCGATTTCGATGCCGTCCGGGGCCGACTTGCTCTTTACTTCCAGCCCGCTCAGATGCACCATGCGTTCGGCCAGATCCATGATCTTCACCGGCGCCCCCATGTCGAGCACGAAAACATCGCCGCCTTCGCCCATTGCGCCGGCCTGCAGCACCAGTTGCGCGGCCTCGGGAATGGTCATGAAATAGCGCGTAATTTCGGGGTGCGTCAGTGTGATGGGACCACCGGCCATGATCTGTTTGCGAAAGAGGGGGACGACCGAGCCGGACGAGCCCAACACGTTGCCAAAGCGTACCATGCAAAAGCGCGTCTTGCCGCGTTCCTGTGCGAAAGCCTGCAGTATCAGTTCAGCCAGGCGTTTCGTCGAGCCCATCACATTTGTCGGGCGCACGGCCTTGTCGGTAGAAATCAGCACAAAGCATTTGACCCCTGTATCCATTGCCGCCTGCGCAATGCTGAGCGTGCCGAAGACGTTGTTGCGCACGCCTTCGACGGGATTGTACTCCACCAGTGGAACATGCTTATAGGCGGCCGCATGATAGACCGTTTCCACCGTGAAGGTACGCATGATCATCGTGCACTTCTCCGTGTCCAGCACAGAACCCAGGAAGGGCAGCAGTTCTAGCTCTTGCCCATGCGCGTGTTTAAATCCCTTCAGCTCCTGCTTGATCGAGTACAGCGCAAATTCAGACATTTCCAGAAGAATGAGTCTGGAAGGTTGCAGCCGAATGATCTGGCGGCACAGTTCGGAGCCAATCGAGCCGCCGGCACCGGTCACCATCACAGACTTGCCGGTGATGCAGCTTGCAACCAGATTCAAGTCCGGCGCTACCTGATCACGGCCCAGCAAGTCTTCGATTTCAATGTCGCGGACATCTTGCAGGCGTTGCTCGCCGCTGACCAGGCTTTCGACCGGTGGAGTTACCTTGATCTTTACCTTGAACACTTCGAGCTTGTCGAGAATGCGTTTTTTCTGACTTTTCGTCAACGACGGCATGGCGAGCAGCACTTCACTGATATTTCGCTTGGCTATCAGCTCCGCCAAGTCCGATGGGGCGTGCACCTTGATCCCGGCCATGGTCGTGCCTCTGAGTTCCTTCATGTCGTCGATAAAGGCCAGCGGCTGATACTCGTGTCCTGCGCGCAAGGCTGTGGCTAGCTGTGTTCCTGCCTTGCCCGCGCCGTAGATTGCAACCCGGACGGCCTTGTGTTCTGCATTGGCTTGCAGCAGGAAGCCGCGCGCCAGAAATCTGCTTGCCACCACATAGGTAATTGCACTGACCCAGTAAATACCAAAAACCCCGCGGGAAAGCCCTTGCATATGTGTCAGGAATGCACCCAAGGCGACCAGCAGCGCCACCGAAATCGTCACGCCCAATAAAATGACGTAGACGATTTTTTGGTCAATGAAGCGTATGACGGCGCGATACAAACCAAGCCGGATAAAAATGGGAATCGAAATGAGTGGCGTTGCCAGGATAAGCCACAAATATTGGCGGAATAAATTGGAATCGACGACGTCATATCGCAGAAGAATGGCAAGGGCGAATGTCAACGGTAAAAGAAATAAATCAGCCGTTGCCGCTATCATTTGTTTATGGAAACGCGATATATCAAGAAAGGATTTCATTTCACTATTCTAGCGTGATGGTGTTGTTGAGTAGTGGTATTGTTTATGATGCCCGCTCAACAATATGACGGCAGGAACCACATCAAGATAAAGTTAGTATCTAAGTAACCCTCAATAAATTCTTGTGATCTCTGACTTCCATAACCGGCGCTCTACTGCGTTGCCAACTGCTAGCAGTGCTCGCACTGCATCGCAGTCGGCGCCTTGTATAGCATCCGGTTCTGTTTGTCATAAATTCACAATAATTTCCTGGCGATTACTTAGTGCGTTACGCCATCTCTGCGCACGACCTTGAGGAAGGTCAGGAAGATAATCTTTATGTCGAAGAAAAGAGATTGCCGTTGCATATACTCGGCATCGAGCCTGACTTTTTCAGGGATTGCCAATTCATCACGTCCGCTGACCTGAGCCAGGCCGGTCAAGCCCGGCAAGATTGTGCTGACGCCCTGCTCGGTGCGCAGTTCGATGAGGTCTTGCTGATTGAACAGCGCTGGACGCGGGCCCACGAAACTCATGTCGCCGCAGAGAATGCTCCACAACTGAGGTAACTCGTCCAGGCTGGATTTGCGCAGAAAGGAACCTGCCGGGGTCAGGAATTGTTTCGGGTCGGTTAGCAAATGGGTCGCTACGGCGGGGGTTCCCGTGCGCATTGTGCGGAATTTCGGCATGCGGAAAATACGATTATGCCGCCCAACACGGTCTGACCAGTACAGCACCGGACCGGGTGAGGTTACTTTGACCAGTAGCGCGACCAGGATAATCGGTGGTAGCAGCATGATGAGCGCGGTCAGCGACAGAGTGAAATCGAAAAACTTTTTCATGTTAGAACCGTCAATGAAGGGATAGAAAAGCGGAGGCGGTTTTGCGCATCGCTTCAGGCAGACTCACCACCGGCAACCAGTCCAGAGTTTGCTTGGTATGCGAAATATCCACTTGCAGTGATTCCAGCAAGCGCCGTGCCTGCATCGATTGACCCAGCAGTGTGGCGACGAAGGTCAGGCATGACGCAGGTACGGGAAGCAGGCAGGAGCGCTTGCCCATCGCCGTCGATAGCATCTTGAGCAATTCTCCAATGCTGACATCGTGGTCATCGGAGACCAGGAAGGTTTCACCTGCCGCTCTGGGGTGGGAACTGCAGAGTATGAGTAGATCGACAAGATTGTCCAGGGCCACCATGCTGCGGCGATTACGTACCGCTCCCAATGGCAGCGGCAGCCCGGTGTTGGCCAGCTGCATCAGGCGATGAAAATTGGCGCGCACGCCAGGACCGTACACCAGAGGTGGTCTCACGATCACCACTTCCATGCCGTTTTGCCGGGAGAATTCTCTCAACGCACATTCGGCTTCATGCTTGGACTGACCATAGGGGTCTTGTGGTGCGGCGATGTCTGACGCAGTGAAGGGTTTCGCCAAGGTGGACTCCCCGTTCACCTTCACGCTGCTGACGAAGATAAATCGCTTTACGCCATGTTGTGCAGCCTGTCGTGCGAGATTCATTGTTGCTGCAACGTTAATTTCCCGGTAAGCACCCAGCGCATCCGCAGCGTTTTCCTGCATGACGTGGACCCGGGCTGCCAAATGAATGACAACGGAACAAGATTCCAGTGCTTCTGTCCAATTCGTTGTCGCGCTCAAATCACCGATTGGAAACATGGATGGTGTCAGTTTCGTGCGTGCGGCCGCAGAAAACGGGACTTGGCGCCGCGTCAGTTCTTCGCACAGCGCGGCACCGACAAAGCCATTGGCGCCAGTAATCAGTATTTTTTGCATTGTTATAAGGTAAGATTCTTGCGGTATTTTATGCCGTCGATATAATTGATTCTGTAAGATAGAGTAAGTTTTGTATCTATTTGCAATAGAATCTCATAAAGCGCCGGCCATGCCGGGTGAACTATTTCATGCCTATCGGAGGCATATCTTTTACCTGGTTTGATCGCTGCTGCTGAAAATACCATGAACGCAAGCTATAGCTATATATATCAGCCAATGGCGTACTTGCTTCAGAAAAGGACTCGAAGCATACCATGCAACGATGGCCGCCGCTCCTGTTTCCTTGGCGTGCCCCCTTTTTCTGATACCGTTATTGCTATCGGTGCAGCGCTTCTTGATAGGAGGCGCTGTTAGCTACTTTCTGTCGCTGGGTGCCAGCCGATGGCGCTTGTCAGCGTCGCTCCGGTAAACCGCAACACCAGGCACTTTGTCGGCAGGGCTTGTCCGAACCGCGGGTGCCAGGTGCTTTCCAAGACTTTGAGCGTTCCTCCCGTGAGGCCGAAGTTGATTAGCTGGCCTTCCGGTAACTTCAACTGGCATTGCTGCTGCGAGAGTCCATCCATGACGCGGATATCGGGATGCAAGTGGAAGTGAGCTTCTGCCTGACCGAAGGTGCCGCTTACCGTATCGCTCAGTTCCAGGGAACCAGGCGAGAGGTGCCAAGTACGGGTGTGCCGGTTTTTTCCGGGAAGGCGATGATAGCCGTCATGCGCGCAAGAGACCGAGATCGCATCCTTGCCTGGATTGATCCGCAAGGCGGTGATGCGGGCACGGCGCGCAACACGAAACCCGCTCCATACTTCGGAGGAATCCTGCTGGTTGACGCAGACCGTGTTGTGGGCGCTGGTGCCGCGCTGGCGCAGGCGCTCAGTCCCAAGCCCATATTCCGACGTCCCGGAATTGACGAAGACGCGCTGTCCAAATAAAGACAGTTCGAATGACAGGGTATCGGCGTGGGCATGGCCAGGCAGGTAGTCCGGCCCGATGGGGCCTATATCGAGCAAGGCCACTGCTTCGTCTTGCTGAATGCGCAAGTAGCCGCTATCGGCCAGGTGATGGACACCGTCCGGCAGGGTCGGAACACAGGCATGGCCAAGCCGTGACGCGTACTTTTCCAGCTCCGGAGTCGGCACGGCAATGTCGAAAGCGGCGTCATTGAAGAAGCTGATCCGCCGGTCAGGGTGGCTCATTGCCAGCAGCCAGACGTGCATGGGGCCTGCCAGGGCACGCCAGCTAGCCGCCAGCGCGCGGGCACGTGCGTCGAGAGCCCCGCCGAACGCCTGCATCACATTGTCCAGGTCAAGGATGTCTTCCAGTGCGAGCGCATGGTACATCGTGCTGCGTTCGAACTGGCCCCCATCGGGCAGGATCTGCTCGGGAATTTCGCTGGCAAGTATTTGCATTCCCGTTGCCAGCCATTTCGCCGCCTCAGGGCCCGAAAAAAAGAGCCCGGCAAAAATCAATGCCTTTGCGTTTGCAAACAGGTGGTTGCCTAATAGATGGATCTCCAGTCGCTTCGACAGCCAGCGCACCTGAGTTGCCAGGCTGTCAAGTTCTGCTGGCGACAGCGGTGAGCCGTTCAGCGCCCATTTGATCCAATTGATGACTCGGAGCGAAGTAGGATAGGGTTCCCAGCCGCTACCTTGACCAGGCGGATTCTCGCGCATCCAGCGGTCCAGAAAACGGTGATGTTGCGCCCCGTGCATGGCTGCGTCAGCGCTGTGCAACGTGTCGAAATAGTGCAGATTGTAGCGCCACAGTTTGCCCACAGCGGGATCGTCCCAACCCTGCAGCGTATCCAGGTCATGTGTTTCATTCAGGAAGCAAAAAACCGCCTCTCCCGAAAGGCTGGCCGGGCGCGCCGCCGGTACCACCCACGTGCCGGACAGTGGCCGCAGCGGCGGCGCCGGACGCAGGTCGGCACTTACTGGCTTGTACTTGAACCAGATCCGGCCATAGAACTGAATGGGCTTCAGGTGCCGCAAGGTGTGCCAGTACTTGAGCGCCACGTCGTTCATCGCAGCACCCGCACGCAGGCGGCGCATTTTTCGCCTGTTCCGCTGTACTGGCTTAGCATTGCGCAGCTGCCGCGAGCGCGATCGTCACCCGGCTCACTTCCATGACTTCGTCATAGGGAATGGGGGCTTTGCCGCCGTCCTGCATTGCCACGACGAATGCCGCTGCGCATTGCTTTTGTCCCTTGTCCTGCCGCCAAAGATTCATTTTGGAAAAACCAGGCCAGCCGAAGGCCGTCAGTTTGCGGAAGTTGTCTAACTGCAATACTCGACCGCTGGCGAAGATTTCGAGTCGTTCTTTCGGGAAGGCTTTGCTGCCATTGGCCAGATAGTGAATGGTGCCGATCGATCCATCCGCGAAACCGAGCTGTAGCGCGACCGTGTCAGCGGTAGCCGCTTGCATCTTGTGTACGCGGTACTCGGTAATCTGTGAGCCGGCGAGAAAGCGTAGCAGATCAATGAAATGGCATCCTTCGCCCACGATGCGGCCTCCGCCCACCTCATTGTCCTGGGTCCAATGCTGTGCCGGAATGGCGCCGGCATTGACCGTCATGACGAAGGTCTTCGGCTCGTGCATACTGTTCAGCAAGGATTTGATCTTTTGAACATGCGGCGCAAAGCGGCGATTGAAACCGACCATAATCATGGCTGGATGGCCCGCCACGGCCGCAGCGCGGTAGGCCACGTCGATTTTGTCCAGCTCTTCCGCGTGCAAGGCCAAGGGTTTCTCAACAAATACATGTTTGCCGGCAGCGAGCGCCTGGCAAACGAGCTTGGCATGGCTATCATGGCGGGTACTGATGACGACTCCGTGAACCTGCGGATCGATGAATACAGAGTCGGTATCGGTAGTGGTGGCGTGGAAACCAAATTTGCGCCCTGCATGGACGCCGGAGACGCCATTGTTCGAAACCACCGTCTTCAGCGTCGCCGCTGCGCTCTTGAAGGCGGGAATCAAGACCGCCGTAGCATAGTTGCCCGATCCGATGAAGGCTAAACCTGCCCCGCGAGTCCCTCCTTCTGCCAGTTCAACCGTACGCTGGCGCAGTACCGTGTCGGGAATGGTCTCGTCGGATGGGTATTCGAGCAAAATGCCGAGCGCTGGCGCACTGCCAGACAACAGGGCATAGGCATTCTCCGCCTGGTCGATCGTGAAGCGATGCGAGATCAACGCGTCAACGTTGAGTCTGCCGTCGGCCATCATGTCGAGTACTGCCTCGAAATTGCGTTGTTCGGTCCAGCGTACCAGACCTACCGGATAGTCCTGGCCTTTTTCCTCGTAATTCGGGTCGTAGCGGCCTGGGCCATAGGAACAAGAGACCTGAAAGGTGAGTTCCTTTTCATAGAAATCGGCGCGTGACAGTTCCAGCCCGGTTACACCGACCAGCACGATGCGTCCGCGCTTGCGCGACATCAATGCCGCTTGATGCACCGGTTCGTTGCTGGTCGTCGAAGCTGTGATGAGTACGGCGTCGACACCGCGCCCGCGCGAGAAGGTATTCGCCGCCGCCAGGGGGTCTTCGCCGGCGCTCAGATCGACGACCTCGGCGCCATATTGTTTGGCTAACTGCAGCTTGGCAGGATCGTAATCGATGCCCAGTACGCGGCAGCCATGCGCACGCAACAGTTGCACTGTCATCAGCCCGATCAAGCCCAGACCCGTAACCACGACGGCTTCACCGAGAGTTGGTTGTGCCAAGCGGATACCTTGCAGACCGATCGACGCCAGTACTGTGAATGCGGCCTGCTCGTCGGAGACGCCTGGCGGAATGGTCGCGCACAGATTCATCGGTACGCTGACGACCGCTGCGTGTTTGCCGTTCGAGACTACGCGATCACCGAGCGTGATGCCGTTGACGCCCTGTCCGGTTTGCAGCACCGTGCCGACATTGCAATAACCCAGAGGCAATGGCTGATCGAGCTTGTTGAAGACCGCTTCGAGCGTTGGTGCCAGCCCGTCCGTCTTGATTTTGTCGAGTACCATGCGCACCTTGTCGGGTTGCTGGCGGGCTTTTTCGATCCAGCCCGCTTTGCCGAACTCGACCAACATACGTTCGGTGCCGACGGATACCAGCGTGCGCGATGAGCGTATCAATACGCCGCCTTTGCCCACTGTAGGACAGGGCACATCGGCCACGGTAGTAGCGCCTGTTTTCAGGCTTTGCAAAATTTGTTTCACTTGTTCTCCATGCCTCTGAGAGGATTAAATAGCGCTTTCGTTCCGTTGGCCCGCTTTCAGGACCAGCGCGTCCTTGTCTTGACGGTTGGGATAGTTGATCAGGACGGCGCGATAGGTCCCCTTAAAGACAAACAGGCTGCCGGCAGCGGCTCCAATGATGTCGAAGCGGCGAATCAGGTCGCTCACGTCCTGCAGGCTGCCGGCGCCGCCCAGGGCAGTCATGGGCAGCGTGATTGCGGCTCGCACGGTGTCGATCAGGTCGACATCGTAGCCCTTCATCTGTCCGTCGCGTTCGATGGAATTGATGACAATTTCGCCCGCGCCAAGTGCCTGCATTTTTTTTGCCAGTTCGGCCGGACCGACGCCACTTCCACGGCTGCCATTGTGGGTGAATACCTCGTACTTGCGAAATAGACCGCTCTTCTTGACGTCCAGGATGACGACGACGCTTTGGCTTCCAACTTTTTCGGCGGCCCGGGAAACCAGTTCCGGATCAGCCAAGGCCGCCGAGCTAAGGGCGACCTTCTCGACGCCAAGGCCAATGATTGTTTGTATCTGCTCGACCGTTTTTACCCCTCCGCCATAGCACAGGGGCATGCGGCACTCGGCCGCCAGCGACTTGATCAATGCATAGTCGGGTTCGCGTTTGTGCACGGTGGCATCAATATCGATGACGATCAGTTCGTCAACTTCCTTCTCATTGAAAATGCGAACGGCGTTCAGCGGGTCGCCGACATACTTTGGGCTGCCGAAGTTGACGGTCTTGACCAACCCGCCGTTCTGGATTAGCAGGCAGGGAATGATTCGTGGTCGTAACATCTTACAGCTCCGCAAAATTCTGTAACAATTGGATGCCCCATTGATGGCTCTTTTCGGGGTGGAATTGCACGCCAAAGACGTTGCCGGAGTTGACGCTGCAAGTGAATGGGCCGTTATAGTCGGCCACCGCCAGCACGTCTTCCTGCTTATGTGGGGAAAAATAATATGAATGCAAGAAATAGAAGCGCGCGCCGGCGTCCAGGTTCTTGAACAGGCTGTTGGGGCGCTGCGGCACGACGTCATTCCAGCCCATGTGCGGCAAATGGGTCTGTTGCAGCATGTGCGTGTCGTCAAAGCGCTTGACATCGGCGTCAATCCAGCCCAGGCCAGGCAAGCTACCCTCGTCGCTGCGTGTGGCCAGCATCTGCATGCCGACGCAGATGCCGATTACGTGGCTGTACTCACCCTGCACCAGTTGATCCAGGCATTCGCGCATGCCCGATTCCTGCAAGCGCGTCATCGCCCAGTCGAAGGCGCCCACGCCTGGCAAAACGATTTTTTTTGCACCGCGCAGCTCTGCTGCGTTGGTGGCGATGGTAACCGGAATGCCAAGACGTTTGTAGATGTTGGCGACGGCCAGTACGTTGCCCAGGCCATAGTCGACGATGGTAATCATCGTTTCCCGCCCAGCTCCAGGCCAAGGAATTTCATTACCTTGGCGCCAAACAGATAAAAACTTTCCTGCGACTTATAGTCTTTGTAGCTTTTGTTGGGGGCATCCATATAGCTTTGCAGTTCGGCAACAGTAATACCCAGCTTGGTCGCCACGTACTCGAATTCCTGGCGCGCCACGTCCTCGCTGAGGGCCGGCTGCTTCAAGTTTTCCAGCGCCTGCTCCCGCGTCATCTGATTGGTCACGATCAGGCTTGCATACTGAACGCGGCGGGTATCGTAGCCGAATTTCTTTGGCAGCCAATATCCCTCGTAGAAGCGCGTGAATCGTGATTCGAAGTGTTTTTGCGGATACGGTTGCCAGTCGAATTTCTGCTTGAGCAGTTCGACAGCCTCTTCCTTGATATACGGCCCGAAGTTGAGCGGGCGCACGATTTTGATCCCTTTGATGTAGGGCAAATAAATCTTGTGGCGCAAGATGGACGTTGTGGGGAAATTCTTCAGGGCCTTCTTGCCGAAGCGGCGATGAATGTCGTGCAGCTGGATGGAATCGGACTGGTAGTACATCCATTCGATGGGATTGCGGATGCACTCGGTCGACAGGTTGGCCCCGGTCAGAATATACTTGATGCCATGTTTTTCGGCGAACTTGTACATCGTCGCAAAGAAGGCATAGTCCTGCGGGGTGTCGATGTGCGAAACGCCTGATTTGAAGAAAGCGAGCTGCAGATCGCGCATTTCTTGCCAGTCGATTACTTCGGTGTACAGGTCGAGTTTCAGGCAGTCGACAATGCGTTCGATATTATTGACAGCCTCTTGCGAGTTCCAGCCTGCATCAACGTGAAATACCAGTGGTCGCAAGCCCAACTTTTCCTTCGCGATATACGTCAGATAGGAACTGTCGATACCGCCGCTCATACCAATGATGCAATCGAAATCCTTGCCTTTGCCGGCAACCTTGATGGCGGCGGCGAGTTTGTCCAGTTCCTGCTGGCCACGGGCGTCCGTGTGCCAGTTTGGAGCGATTTTTTCCTTGAAAGTGGTGCAGTGATCACAGACCCCGTTCGCGTCAAAGGTAATCTTTGAATCGGACGTGTCCATTACGCAATTGGTGCAAATTTGATAGTTTGACGTGGCAGCGGACGACATAATCGTTCTTATTCCCAGAAGTTGATGTTGCAATTATATTGGCTTAGTACTTATGTTTCAAAGCGGGGCGCTCGATGACATACCAGGAAAACATCGCGGCCACGACACTGACGATGATCGTGGCGAAGACGTTGATGCCCGCAGAAAACACGCCGGTGAACAACAGCACATTAATGACCGGCATATGGTAGAGATAGAGCCCGTAGGAGAAGTCCGTTTTACGGATAACGGCGGTTATTTTAGCAGGCAGCGCCAGTTGTGCCGTGCCAAACTTGAGCAGTAGCGCAACAAGCAACACGACGGCGACCGGATTGATGCCGTTTTCCGCATTGCGCTGATAACTGCCGATGAAGTTCATCGCCAGCAAGTAGGCGGGCAGCAGATATTTGTACTCGAGGCGCTGGATCTTGGTAATCCAGTTCTCGTTAAGTGCTATAAAGCAACCCAGCAGAAAGATATATATCCAGGGAGCGAATGACACATACAGCAATTTCATGTACATGATGCTCCAGTCCAAGTGTTGCCCAAGATAGACGTTGATTGCCATAGACAACAAGAATAGCAGTATGAGGAGCGCCTTGGCGCGCCGTGCAAGATAGTAGACGACAGGCATCAGCAGGTAAAACTGCAGTTCAATCGATACGGTCCACAGAGCGCCATTCAAGACACCGACACCAAAGCCGCGCATGAACTCGGGGTTGTAGAACTGCAGTATCGTCATTTGGCCGGTCAGCCACATGAAGAACGACGACAGGCTCAGGCCAGGAGTAGGCAGATAGCCCAGGATGAACACTGTGGCGGTCGACAGCAGTATGCACACCCATAATGCTGGATAGATGCGTAGTACGCGGTTCTTGAAGAAGGCCAGCAGCCCCTTTCCTTCCATGCGCTGGTAGGAGGAGCAGATCAGATAGCCGCTGAGGAAAAAAAACGTTGGTACGCCGGGGAAAACTTTTAAGATCTCGACGGCATATCCGCTAATGCCGAAATGGTTCAGCGCATGCACGCTCATGACCTGTAACGCGGCAAGCAAACGGATCAGATTGAAATTATTGTGGTGACGTGGCGGCGTGTTCATGAACTGGCGATCCTGTTTCTGGGCGGATGTGGCAGAAATTTTCCGCTGAGAGCGAAAAAGAAGGCGAAAAAATAGAAATCAAAAATCGTAGGGAACAGTACTGGTTCCGTCGCACAGCGAAACAGTACGATCAACAGCATGCTTCCGGAAAATGCCTTCACAGACGATGGCAGCCTTCTTCGCAGCAACGCCAGGGGAAAGGCGGCCAGCGACAGCAGGTACAGTGCACCGAAAATATGATGAGCGCGCACAAAGGAGTTATGGGGATTGCCGTTGAAGTCGGACTCGATGCTAGTGCCCTCGTAGTCGGCGCCTGTCAGCGCGCTCGCCCAGTTAATCTTGTTCATGTAGTCGGTCAGGATGCGCTGACGCGGTTCATCGACCAGCCCGGAACCGATTTTTGTATTGGACTCGACGAAATCGACGATATCGTCGGCAAAGTAAATCGACACCAGGAATACTGCTCCAAGACCTAGCACGATACTGCGTAGGCCGCGCAGGTCGCGTCTCCAGGACAGATAGGACAATAGATTTACTGCCAAAATAGCTGTGGAAGCAAGGATGGAGCCGCGGCCGTAGCCGATGATGCAAACAAATAGTGTTAGCGAAGCAGTGACAAGGCTGGCCTGGCGGTGGCGCAGGAATTTTAGTGTGGAATAGGTTGCCTGCAGCACGATGAGATAGGACGTGATGCCGTTGCTGCTGGAATCGGGAATCAGGTTTTCCAGTGGAAAATCGCTGAGTCCTGTGACAACCAGTGCGGCAAAGAGCGCTGCCAAAGCCGCCAATAGTGAATATTTGCAAGCGGCCAGCAGTGCATCCTTATCGCGGCTCAGGACGAATGCTGCACCCATGGACAGTAGTGAAATACCGTAGTGCATCGGGGCTGTCCAACTGCGCATTGTGCTCAACGGTAGCATCAATGTGAGAGTGCACAGGAGTAAGAGCATCATGTAGCGCTCGACGTTGTTAGCCAATCGAAACATATGGGCGTTTCGCAGCACGACGCACAAAGCGACGCCGAGATAAAGGCCAACCAGCCACTCGATGCGCAAGGCGAAGGCAGCGACCAGCAGCATCAGAAAGGCGGTGTACGCGAGGTGTTTCGCGTGCGCGGTGGTGAAGATCATCGCTGCCTTATTTCGCCAGAAAATCCAGTAACTGCACGTACCGCTCGTCAAAGGCGTCAAAGGATTCTGCTGGCCGCTTGCTATCGATATTGTCCGCGAGCCAGGCGGTCAGGCTGGCTTCCGATTCCGAGATGAGTTCGACCAGACCGGCCTGTTTATAGTAAGAGTAATAGTCACCCTTGGATTCATCCGCCCGCAAGTTCGGGTCGAGCAGCGCTGATTTAATACCCACCTGTGCCGCTTCTATGCATACAGAGCTATTCCATGATACGTGCAAGTCGATATCGCGGAGAACGACTGGTAACGGCGCCTGGGTGGCCAGCTCCCATTCTGCATAGCCGCGCAGCGATTGGTTGAAATATTTGATGAAGTTAGGGCCTTCATGCGTGGCGAAGCCCTGAATCTGATTCGGGTGCAGGCGTAGAAGCCAGCGATAGGTCGATGCAGTCTTGCGGATGACTTGTTCCAGTTCCTCGCCAATGAAGCCGTTCGGTATATTGGTGCACCCCCATGAAAGACTCATCATGACTGTTTTGCGTTCATCTCGTACAGTGCGCAACTGATAGTCGGCGGAAAGTTCCTGTACCAGGGCATCGTTAGCGGCTGGACGTGTAAAGCGCGCCAGCCAGCGGTTGCCGATGACATTGGTGACTACACCTTTCGGCGTGGCCCATTCGCGGATTACCTCGGCGCTTCCTTCATCCCAGCACAGGAAGGCGTTCGGCAGGTATTCGATCGGATCGGCGGCACGGAACGAGGCGCCATACCATGGGTGGGTTTCTGCAATGACGCCGTGTTGGACGTCTGCTACCCATACACCGCGTTTGTGGCAGGCCACGCAGAGTTCACGCGATGGCTGGATGCCAAAAACTTTCTTTGCCTTGGTCTGGTCGAGAATGTCACCCCAGATCCGCTCTTCCATCGCCGAATAGGGGTAGGCTGCGCGTGTGAATTTTGCCAGCAGGCGCTTTACCACCAAGGCGCGGGCAAAAGCACCTTCCGGCGAGTACACGCGTGCATAGCTCAACTCGCCCTTCACGGTAGAGATGATGCGTGCCACGCTGATGCAGGCCACGCCGCGTTGCGCCAGGTCGTCCTCCATGGTGTCGATCAATGGAGAATAGTATTTTCCTTTGTGTAAGAGGCTGCGGTCGTTATCGTGTGCGACAGTCAGTACTGGCACCTCGTCATAGCGAATTTTCTCGATTTTGAAACAGTCGAGCATAATTTTTTTTATAATTGTGTAGTCCATGCTTAATCAATCTAAAGTAGCTGGTTCAGGGAGCGTGGGCGAATTGGCTGGCAAGCAGCGTACAGCCGCCGAGCATTAAGGTCGCCAATGCCGGTCCTTGCCATAACAGGCGAATTTGCCACCACTGGCGGGCGTGGAAAAATACGCCGATCGAGCGCAGCAGCATCATCGCGAAAAATCCGGCGTAGACGCCGAGCACGCCAAGCGCCAGCATCAATGCGGCCCAGGCGATCAGGCCAGCGATACTGGTGGCCAGTGTTACATTCATCAGCTGATGGCCCTTGCCATGCACCAGATAATAATTCTGGATGTGCCACCACGGAATCGACACGGCGTAGGCCGAGAACAGGAAAAACATTTCCAGTTCGAGATGCTGGTAGGGGCGCAAGGAAGGGCCGACTGCCTGGATCACCAGTGGCAGGATGAGCAGTACTGCACCGCCGAACAGACCGAGCGCCAGACCTTGCAGGCGGTAAAAATGGTGGTTCTTTGCTTCGACTTCGGTAATCGTCAATTCATGCACCAATTGGAAGAAGCGCGGACTCCACACTTGATTGAGCGAGGTGGCCACCAATTGCATGATTGACGAGATTGAATAGGCGAAGGTGAAGCGGGCCACATCATTGGGATTGAAAAAGTACTGAACGAGATAGGTGTTGCCATAGCCGCTCAGCCATCCGAGCAGGACAATCAGAACGAAGGGCGCGATACGCGCCAGTATCAGTCTGACGTCGCTGCCCTGCCGTGCAAAACCATACGAGGGTACTTTTTTCCACGTCAGCGCAGGCAGCGACAATAGCAGGCCCAGCGCAGTGCCGGCAAAAAAAGCGGGCACGGTGCGGATGGCTGCGAAGGCGAGAAAACCGGCCAGCAGGCCGGCCAGTGCGGGCAGCGAATTCAGGCACAGGGATGCCAGATGTTTTTCTTCGAGGCGTGTAAGCAGGGCCTGCAGGGTAAAAAATGCCGTGATGACGCCCGTTGCGGCGACCAACAGCAGTTCCGCCCATGATGCTGGCGTGTTGGAAACTATGAGGCGGTAGCTGAGCACGGTCAACATGGTCGACAGCGCGGCCAGCAGCAGGAATACCGTATTGGCGGCACTGAACAGACTGGTTCGTGCCTTTCCAGCGGGACGGTCTTTCAGCATGCCCACCACCGACTCCATGATGCCGGCGATAGCGAACGCGGTAATACCTGTTTGCAGCGCATAAAACAGGCCAAATTGCGCATACGCGTCTACCGGTAGCGAGTGAGCCAGCCACAGGAAAAGCAACAGTCCCAGGCCTTTTTGCACGCCAGCACTGCCCGCGTAAGCGATGGCAAATACGGCGCGCGAATTGAGGGCGGGGAGGGACTGTAGTGCGGCGCGTGCCCGCTCCTTGAGCGGAGCTTGCGAACCGGTGCGCGGTTCACTCATGTGCGCACGACGTACCGATGGCGGATGGTTCTGCAGATACCAATGGCAAGGGCGCGTACAATTTTCAGATTCGCGCTCAAGGTGGTCCCAAAACGGGGCTGGCCCAGGCGCTCCCTGGTCTTCAGTGGAAACTGGACGACAGGCGTGCCGGTCAGGACGCTATGGATCGCCAATTGCGTGCCAACCGACCGGTAGGTGTCGAATGCCCCCAGCTTTCGATATAGATCGATGTGATAACCTTTAACGCCGCATAATGGATCATCCATCCCCCACATGCGCTTGCCGACCAGGCAGAACAGGGTTTCGCCGAGCCGCTGCTGCACGTCGCGCACACCTACGGTGAGCCGGGCGCCAGCCTGCAATATGCCAACTGCGGCGACCAAGGCGGCAGTGTCATGCTGACCGTCGGCATCGATGGTAATCACATATTCACAACCGAGACGCGCCGCTTCTGCGAAGCCGCTGTCAATGGCCGCATCGTAGCCGCGGTTGATGCCGTGGCGCACGACCACTGCGCCGCCTTGCAGCGCCAGCGCGGCGGTGTCATCCGATGAGCCGTCATCGACAACAATTGGCAAGGCGATACCTTGCAGACCGCTGACGACCTGGGCAATCGTTGCGGCCTCGTTCCATGCTGGAATGACGGCCGCGATTTTTCCGCCGTGCTGCTGCCTCACGCCAGAGATCCGATGCTGATATGCTGGCCGGCGACGCCATTGACCGACAAGGTTTTTCCAACTACCTGGGTGATGCAGTATGGTGGCAACGCGTCTGCTGGGCAGGGACGCAGAAAATTCAGATGCTCGGCGCGTAGCACCGTGCCTGCTGGCAAGTCAGTGGCCAGGCGAATGGCGCGGCGTTGCAGAACCACGGTTTTGCTTTCGTTTTCTTCCACGCGTTTGATGCCCGTTCCCAGGGCAAATTCCAGTTCGCGCGTGCGCTCGACCATGTCGCGCCAAGAGGCAGGATCCATGGAGAAGGCATGATCAGGTCCGACTCGCTTGGTGTCGTCGGTGAAGTGTTTCTCGATCATGCGAGCACCAAGAGCAACTGCGCCGAGTACGGTTGCGTGACCTGGAGTGTGATCACTGAGGCCCAGCACCATGTGCGGGAACATTTCCCGATAGCATTTCAGTACGTTGAGCTGGATGTACTTGAAATTTTCAAGTTCTGCGGTGTAATTGGTGTTGCATTGCATCAAAGCGAGGTTCGGATTGATCGCCAGGCCTGCTGTAACGGCACGCAGCACATCGTCCATTGTCGAGGCACCTGTCGCCAAGATATAGGGCTTCTGCTTGGCAGCGATGTACTCGATGATTTCCACCCATGTGATGTCGCCAGAGCCCACCTTATACGCAGGAACGAACGGATCGATAGCATCAACCAGGTCGAGTGCGTAGGGGCTGGTGAAGAAGGTAATCCCCGCTTTTTTGCAGGTGTCAACCAGCGTTGGTGTCCACCCCAGGCCGACGGAGGCATCCTGGTAGACGTCGAACACGGACTTCTTCCATTTAGACTGGTGCGACTGGTCACCGCTAAGGGCCTTGAAGCCATGGTCGCTGACGATAGTGTCCGCCTTGAAATGCTGGAACTTGGCTGCATCGGCACCGGCTTCAGCAGCCATATAAATAAGGTCCTTGGCGCGTTCCAGGTCGCCGTCGTGGTTAGCGGCAATATCGGCGATGAAATACGTCGGACTATCATTGCTGATGGTCTTGTTATCAATCTTTAATTCGGAATTAACGCGCAGCATTTTCATATTCCTTACAAACGCTATAAATTTCTTTTTGTAAAATAGGCATTGGCATACCCATGGCTGCTTCAAACTTTGCCACATCAAGCCGCATATCTTTCGGGCGGTAGGCTGTCAGGGGGCTGCTACTGGAGCTGCCGCGGCGCATGTTTGCGCAGGACAGATTCAATTGCTGCGCCAACGCGAAGGCGAAATCGGCTTTTGACAAACCCTCTCTGCTGCCGACGTTGAAGACGCCCTGTATTGGGTGCGCGAGCACCTGCTCGATGAGCGAAACCAGCGTCCCGAGAGACAAGGGGCTGAATAGGACATCATCGAACACGGTGATGGATTCGCCCTGGCGCAGGGCTCGCACGAGCCAGTCGCTAAAGCTGGTGCGGCCCGGGCACTGGCTGACACCGAAGAAATTCGTGCGCAGAATCGTATGCGGCACGGTTGCAGCGGCCAGTTCACCTGCATATTTTGAAAAGCCGTAGTAGTTCGACAGCGCAACCTGATCTTCCCGGTGCGGGCCGGCCGCATTGTACACTTGATCGCTAGAAATATGGATCAGATGGACATGCCGGTCAGTGTCGCGCATCCACGCGGCAATATTCTCGACGATCCTGGTATTCACGAGGTAGGCTTGCTGCGGCGACCTCTCGCACTCGTCCACATTGGTCAGGGCGATCAGATTGATGATAGCATCCGGCATTGCCTGGTCCAGGCAGGCGCGCATGGCATCGTCTTGCGTCAGATCAACCCGCGCGCCCGCAGCGGACGCGTTGGTGAAGACCGCATGACCGCACTGGCGCAGGTATGGCACGAGCGTGCTGCCCATTAACCCTGTTGCTCCCAGTACCATTACACGCATCGGTGTCATTTCTCGAAACTTTGCAGCGTGGCGCGCAGGATTTCAGCCTGGCGTTCAGCATCAGCCAAGTTCCAGTAATTCGTCTTGAACTGCAGCAGACGCGGCGCGATGCGTTCGGCAACCGGGCACAGGCCAGGTTTGTATTGTGCGCGATTTTCCGCAGAGATGAAATCTTCACGGCCCAGCAGGTTCATGGTTTCGAACATCGGCTCCAGATACGTCAGCTTCCATGCCGCGTATACGCCGTCGCCACCCAACTCCACGAAACGATCGCGGAACTCATGCCAGGTAATATCCGTGTGGTCAAGGCGCGCCACCCAAGTCCAGTAGGTGTTGACGTATTCAGGGCCGACGAATTGCGGTTTGAACCAGTCAAAACCCTTGGCTGCATTCGTAAACAGTGCCGCAGCATCTACCCGTGTTTGCACCAGTGGCTCGATATTTTCGACCTGAGCCAGCGCTACTGCTGCGCACAGTTCGGGGATGCGGTAATTCCAGCCCATCGTCACGTGGCGCGAGTAGTATGGGTCTTGAATATCTTTCTTGGTAATCTTTGCCTTGGTTGCGCCGACACCAGCGTAGCCGAGCGACTGGACCTTGCGGATCTTCTCGGCCAGTTCAATGTCATCGGTGATAATCATGCCGCCTTCACCACTGCTCAGATGCTTCGAACTCTGGAAGCTGAAGCTGGCGCAATGGCCGAGCGTGCCGACGATTTTACCTTTGTATTTGCCGAGGAAGCACTGAGCATTGTCTTCAATGACGAACAAGTTGTGTTGCTTGGCCAATGCCATGATCGCATCCATGTCCGGCGACATGCCATACAGGGCCACGGTGATGATTGCGCGGGTTTTGGGCGTGATGCGTGCGGCGATCGACTCGGCACTGATCTGGAAGGTGTCGGCATCGACATCGGCAAATACTGGCGTTGCGTTTGCCTGCAGGACGGCAAAGGTTGTCGCGGACATCGTCAGTGGCGGTACAATGACCTCATCGCCTGGGCCGATGCCATACGCCTCCAGTGCCGCGTGCATGGTCGCCGTGCCGTTGACGAAGGAAATCGCATACTTGGCGTCGAAACGTTCGGCAAAGGCTTCCTCCAGGCGACGCATCATGCCCGAACCCTTCGAGCTTCGGAACTCCGAATCTATCACCTCGGTGACATATTTCAGTTCATTGCCATACAGTCTGGCGGCGGTCGCGGATGCTTGCTTTGTGGTCGTCATTTTTCCTCTGATTTCAAAGATTTAAAGTATCCCTCGTTGCGGATGGTGTCGGCATTGAGAAGACGAATGTGCGGATTCGATTCAAGCCACTTGATCACGGCCTGATATGGAACCAGCGGCTGGTCCTGAAACTGCGTATAGACATGCTGCATGAATTCGAGGTCCTGCGGCTTGTCCACAGTCCAGCGCCAATCCTGCAGTTCTGTATCATGGACAAAATTCAACGCCTTGAATAGGGCGCTGTTTTTCCAGATATATGGAGTCACGTGTTCGCGCTCGGAAGGTAGCTGCGCTTCGCGGTGCGCTGTTTCCAGCGCCGTGAAGGTGAATGCTTCGACGTCAAGACCCTCGGGGAAGGTCGGTGTAATTGTATTCGAACAGTAAGCGAGGCTGGTGTCTTCAAGCAGCAGTCGCACTGCACGGTCAATAATCTGCGGGTCCTTTAGCGGGTCGTCCGCCGTGATGCGGACAATGTGCGTAGCTCCATGCAGGCGCGCAGATTCATAATAGCGTGACAACACGTCATCCATTGAGCCACGGAATACGCGTGCAGCGCCACCCGCCAGCACATGTTCGACGAGGACGTCGTCGTCTTCGCTGAGCGACGTCGCCACGACGATTTCGTTGATCAGGCTGGCTGCAGAGACGCGTTCGATAATGCGATCGATCATGGTGCGGCCGGCAATATCCGACAAGACCTTGCGTGGCAAGCGGCTCGATCCCATTCGAGCTTGAATAATTGCAACAATTTTCATTTTTACTGTGTTCCTTGCATCGATGATTGCACGTGTTGCCGCGCACGCATGCTTACGCGTTCCATAATACGGGATTCAGGATGCGGACATCGTTGCAGCTGAAGTCGGCGAAATGAATCGGCGGAGGGGGCGGGAAATTGCCGAACAATTCATTCAATTGTTCAATGGACTCGACCCCTACAATAATACGCGCGATTTCCGGCGTTCCCAGCAAGTGATGCAGCGCTGCGTGCGCAGGACTGACGCCCGCCTGCGTGCAACTGTCGCGAAACGCCGTCAGCACTGGCCGAACGCTGTCAAAGTTAGGTGCCAGCGTGGCAGGATCGGCCAGTAGCAAGCCTTGCAAAAATGCTGATCTGGCATGGATCTCGATGCCTTTTTCGTTCAGGCGACGCAGCGTTCCCGACTCGATGAGCCGTCGGTCCAGCCAGTTTATTGGCAATTGCACAAGATCAATGGGGAACCGGTCTGCGATCTTTTCGGCTACTTCTCCGGTATAGGCGGATATGCCGATTTTTCGCACCAGTCCGGCCTCTTTCAGAGCCAACAGCTGCTCATAGACGTAGCCCCCGCCAGGTGCCAGCAGTTCGTCGGAGTTGTGAACCATCAAGCCATCGACTGAGGCACGTCGCAGCGTCCCCAGTGCGGCGCGCAAGGCTTCGGCCAGGGTTTGCGCATCAGCTGCCGTGAAGTCGGCTGGCAGGCGCGGCGTCTTGGTGATCATAGCAAAATGCCGGGCTTCTTCGGCGCACTGGCCGAGTACACTTTGCGAGGCGCCGTATTCATGCGCGGTATCGATGACCGAGAGGCCAAAGTTGCGGGCCGCGATCAGTATATTGCGTACCGCATCCTGCGAAGGCATGCCTTGGGTATTGAACCGGCCGTAGGACATGCCAAACTGGGCGGCACCTATGCCAAAACGCGCCAGCACTCCGGCGTTGAAAGGGAGGGGGGACTCGATCTTTCCTGGCGGGACTGGATTCAAATTTAACTCCTTACTTGCTTGCACAGTACCCGGCATTATATGCCGGGGTGTTTCGTTCGACAGTACAATGGGTGCGGCGTGACAATTAAACCTTGTCGATTTCGTTGGTGTGCTGTTCGATCCACGAGCGCAATTCAGGAATGCTCATCCATTCGCGGTTGTTGTCGCTGGAATAAACGAAGTTTTCTGGCACTTTGACGCCATCCTTGATGCGGAACGGATCTTCGCTCCAATTGTGAATCGCAGGCAGAATCTTGAAATGTTCCGCATATTCGTAGGTCAGCAAAGCATCTTCGGCGCTAATCATCTGCTCATGCAGTTTTTCGCCGGCACGAATGCCGATGGTTTCTTGCGTGCAGGTATCGTCGACGGCATTGGCAACATCGGTCACCTTCATTGATGGGATTTTCTTGACGTAGATTTCGCCGCCCTGCATATCTTCAAAGGCGTGCCACACTAGTTCGACGCCTTGTTCGAGCGTAATCATGAAGCGGGTCATGCGTGGGTCGGTAATAGGCAGTACGCCTTTATCCTTAATCGACAGGAAGAATGGGATGACCGAACCGCGCGAACCCATCACATTGCCATAGCGGACAACACCAAAGCGGCAGCCATCTGCGCCAGCATATGAGTTTCCTGCTACAAACAATTTATCCGATGCCAGTTTCGTCGCACCGTACAGATTCACCGGGCTACTTGCCTTATCCGTCGACAAGGCGACGACGCGGCGGACCTTCTTGTCTATGCACGCATCGATAAGATTCATCGCGCCGTTGATATTGGTTTTCACGCATTCAAACGGATTATATTCGGCAGTTGGGACAATTTTGGTGGCCGCAGCATGCACTACATAATCGACGCCATCCAATGCCCGGTACAGACGTTCACGATCACGTACATCGCCGATGAAGAAACGGATACGTGGATCGCCTTGAAAACGTTTTGCCATTTCCCATTGTTTCATTTCATCACGGGAATAAATAATGATTTTTTTGGGATTATATTTGGCGAGTGTCATTGGCACAAATTTATTGCCAAAGGAACCGGTCCCGCCCGTTACCAGAATGGTGGAATTTGTAAACATATTCGTTATGCCCTTAAGTTATTAAAATCCGATAATATCGCAGCCTACTTTTTGGCATGACGATTGCAGGGTAATATTGAGCCGGCGGCCATTCTTCTCGCAGTGACGAAGTCATATCCGCATGATTGAGAGAGGGCAACTGTCCGGATTGCCCGGTCGCGCAGCCCATTGTCACTGGCCTTGTGCAGATGGCAATCAGGAAAATGGTGTGTCGTGAACAGGGCTGATGTCAAGAACGACGTTGCTGAAGAACAGCACGCTAGCAATAGCGGTGTGCGCCATGGCAAGATCGTTGCACACTTCAGTGCATATTGCATATCCATGCCGCGCAACACAGTCTGCAAGCTTGCAGCCAGGATGAAGCGCACGATCTTATTGTATTAACTATAATAATTTCATGCTGGCAAGTTTCCTTTGCTTGTAGTGTCGGGACATAGCGTTAGTGGTGCCAACTTAGTTCGAATATGCTAGAGAAATGTGTGCGGCAATACTAGTGCTCGCAGGAATGACGGCTAACTTTACTTGATATGTTACTCGAAATTGTAGCAGGAACGAAGTACTTTTCGTGTTTCCCTTTCGCGTAAAGTCAACCTTTGCTTGGTATTCTTTCACGCTGCAGCGTATTGTCTTTAATGCATTGCATTGAAAATGCCCAGGTCCAAATGCCTTCCTCCGAGGTAGTATGTGTCAGCCAGCTGACTTCCGGCATCAAAGAATCGGGGACCAAGTTTCAAATCTCAATTGATTATTCGCGAAGTAAACGGTTATCATCTCAGACTCATGATTGTGGGGGGGCGCCAAATGGTGTATCTCGCACGTATCTGATTCGGGCGAGTGCGCTTGCCCGCCGCAGACCGGCAGCATGTCCCCGGAACGTATATATATGGCATGCGGTGTCCCGCTCTTGCAGGGCGTGGAACGGAGGGGCCGCCCAAGTGCGGCGGCGTCGACAGTTAATTTTCCTGCATCGTATCGCTCCAGCCGCCGGTATACGGGATACCGGTGGTTGTTGACGCTGCATTTTTTAGACGGTTTGACAAGGCTGAGGCTGATATAGCCCGGTCGGGAGATGCAATGAAGAAACAATTGAAAGTACTGACTGTATTCGGGACCCGTCCTGAAGCGATTAAAATGTCGCCTTTGGTGCGCCAACTGGCCCTGCATCCGGACATCGATAGCAAGGTTTGCGTCACGGCGCAGCACCGGCAAATGCTCGATCAAGTACTTGATCTGTTCGATATCAAGCCAGATTTTGACCTAGATATCATGCGCCCCGACCAGAATCTGTATACCGTCACGACCGATATTTTGCAAAATATTGCTGAAGTATTCGCCGAATTTCGTCCTGACTACGTGCTGGTGCATGGCGATACGTCAACGACATTCTGCGCCTCGCTGGCTGCGTTTTACCAGCGTATTCCAGTGGGCCATGTCGAAGCTGGGTTGCGCACGGGAAATTTGTATTCGCCCTGGCCGGAGGAGGCCAACCGACGGCTGACCAGCGTGCTCGCCGAGATGCATTTTGCTCCGACCACCGAGTCGAGTGCTAACCTGCTGAGGGAAAACGTCGACGCCGCTCGTATTGTCGTCACTGGCAATACGGTCATTGACGCCCTTGTCATGGTGTGTGACAAGTTGCGGGCCTCGCCACAGTTGTACCAAGAACAGGCCGCACTTTTTCCGTTCCTGCGCGAAGATGCGCGTGTCGTGCTCATTACTGGCCACCGCCGGGAAAATTTTGGCGGCGGTTTTGAACGTATCTGCGTCGCGCTGCAACGCCTGGCACAGCAATTCCCGGCCGTTGACTTCGTCTATCCCGTGCATTTGAATCCACATGTCCAGGAACCCGTAAATCGATTGCTGAGCGGTGTCTCGAATGTGCATCTGGTCGCTCCGCAGGAGTACTTGCCATTCGTCTTCCTGATGATGCGTTCCTATCTGATATTGACCGATTCTGGCGGTATCCAGGAAGAGGCACCTTCACTGGGCAAGCCGGTGCTGGTCATGCGCGACACTACCGAGCGGCCCGAAGCGCTGGCCGCTGGAACGGTGCGTTTGGTCGGCACCGATGTCGAACGTATCGTTGCCAATGTCACCGAGTTGCTCAGTGACGAGCAGGCATACGGAATGATGAGTTTTGCCCATAATCCTTACGGTGATGGAGCTGCGAGTGTCCGTATCATTGACGCGCTTCTAGCACATCATGTGCAGCAGACGGCCAAGCTGGCGGCACTTTAAATTCAACAGGAGTTATCAAGTGAATCAAAAATTCAATTCAATTTCAGTCATCGGTTTGGGGTACATCGGTCTGCCCACTGCAGCCATGTTTGCATCGCGAGGTGTCAAGGTGATTGGCGTTGATATTAGCCAGCACGCAGTCGATACCATCAATGCCGGCAAGATTCATATTGTTGAACCTGAACTGGACATGCTGGTACATGCCGCTGTCACCGAGGGCTGCCTGCGTGCAACTACCCGCCCGGAAGCAGCCGATGCCTTCCTGATCGCCGTGCCGACACCGTTCAAGGGTGTGCATGAACCAGACTTGAGCTACGTGCGGGCAGCGGCCGAATCGATCGCACCTGTGCTAAAAAAGGGCAACATCATTATTCTCGAGTCAACCTCGCCGGTTGGCACGACCGAGCAGATGCTGCAATGGATGCAGCTTGCGCGTCCCGACCTGCGTTTCCCGCTCAGTGCGGCTGACGCAGACGTCGATGTACACGTGGCATACTGTCCGGAGCGCGTACTTCCAGGTAATGTGGTGCATGAACTGGTGGCCAACGACCGCATCATCGGTGGTGTGACGGCGCGGTGTGCGGCGCTGGCCGCCGATGTGTACCGCATTTTCGTACGGGGAGAGTTGCTGCATACCAATGTTCGCACGGCGGAAATGAGTAAATTGGCTGAAAACGCCTTCCGTGATGTGAATATTGCTTTCGCCAATGAACTCTCTCTGATCAGCGATAAGCTTGATATTAATGTATGGGAGTTGATATCTCTCGCGAATCGCCATCCACGCGTCAATATTCTGCAGCCGGGCTGCGGGGTGGGTGGGCATTGTATTGCTGTCGATCCATGGTTTATTGTTGATAAAACGCCGGAGCAAGCACGTTTGATCCGCACTGCCCGCGAGGTCAACGATCACAAGCCGGAATGGGTGCTGACTCAGGTGCAAGAGGCGGTTGACGCACGGGTTGCGGCCGGGCAGGCCGAATCGACGCTGACGGTAGCCATGCTCGGTTTGGCATTCAAGCCCAACATTGATGACCTGCGAGAAAGTCCTGCCCTGAGCATTGCAGAAAAATTTGCTGCAACCACCGGCGCCCGCCTGTTATTGGTGGAGCCCAATATTGATGCCTTGGCTGGCTCGCTTGCGAAGCATGCGCTCGTCTCTGTCGATGACGCGGTTGCCCAGGCTGATATTCTCGTGTTGTTGGTTCGCCACAGCGACTTCAAGGGTATTGACGCCAAGCTGGCGCCTGGCGCCATGCTGTTGGATATCGTCGGCAACTCCTACGCCTGAGTATCGTTGGGTGGGCACTGTGTCAGGCGCTATTGCAGTAGAACAGAAGGAAAATGAATGAGAGTTTTGCTGTTAAGTTTTTATTACACGCCTGATCTGTGTCCGGGTTCGTTTCGCGCCGCGTCCCTGGCAGACGCCCTGCTGGCAACCTTGCCTGCCGGCTCCCATGTCGATGTAATCACGACCATGCCCAACCGTTACAGTAAATTTGCGGCTGTGGCGCCGGAAGTTGAGGAGCACGCAGGCCTGACGATTCGGCGTATTGGCTTGCCTGCGCATCAAAGCGGCATGGTCGATCAGTCGAAGGCTTTCCTTGCCTTTGCCCGCAGCGCAATCAAGCTGGCCAAATCAGCCCAATACGATCTGGTCTGCGCCACTTCCTCGCGCCTGATGACTGCTGTACTGGGTGCGTGGATCGCGAGGAACCGTTGCGCTGGACTGCATCTTGACATCCGCGACATCTTTGTCGACACGATCAAGGATGTGTTGCCCAAACATATGGCCGGAATCTTCAAGCCGGTGTTTTCCCTATTGGAAAGGTGGGCAATTCGCCGAGCCGACAAGGTCAACCTGATTTCCGCAGGGTTTGCCGGCTATTTCTCAAGTCGTTATCCGGATCAGAAATTTTCGTATTTCACCAATGGTATCGACGACGAGTTCTTGTATATCGGAACGGCCGAGCGGCCCGTTTCTGCTCCAGCGGCATCGCTGATTTCGATCGTCTATGCTGGAAATGTCGGTGAAGGACAGGGTTTGCATCTGATTTTGCCCACGCTTGCCAAGCGCTTGCGTGGTCGCGCACGGTTTACCGTGATCGGCGATGGCGGGCGGCGGGCGGCGCTGGAAAATGCGCTGAAGGAGGCTGGCAGCGACAATGTCGCCTTCCTGCCACCGATGAAACGACATGAATTGATCGCTGCATACCAGGCTGCGGATGTGCTGTTTGTGCACTTGAATGATTATGATGCGTTCAAGAAAGTGCTACCCTCGAAATTGTTCGAGTATGGGGCCAGCGGTAAGCCGATCTTGGCAGGGGTCGATGGCTATGCGGCGAAATTTGTTGCTGAGGAAATACCGAATGCGGCCGTCTTTTATCCCTGCGACGCAGATGCTGCCGTCACCGCTTTTGACCGTCTCTTGATCCGGGACACGCGCCGTGAGCAATTCGTGGCCAAGTTTTCCCGCGTAAACATCGCCAGGGAATTGGCCCGCGATATCATCGCCTCCTGCGGGAAGCCTTGAGTCATTGTGGAGGTTGCAATGTAGGGCAGCCTCTCTCCCCATGCGCGGTACGCCCGGATGCTTAATTTCCGCCCTTGCCGTAGCAATGCGGGCACGACACCTCATACACATATTCCGGCGCCAGTTGCTGGCGCGGCGTAACGACGGCGCGGCAGACGAAACACTGCACGGTTTCCGTCGGTTCCAGTTTCGGGTTCAGGGCCGTGCGGTAGTCGAACACGAAGCAGTCGCCCGTGTAGTGCTCGCCGCCCACTTCTTCAAAATATTTCAGGATGCCGCCGTCGAGCTGGTACACGCTGTCGTAGCCGATTTCCTTCATGTGGATGGCGGCCTTTTCGCAGCGGATGCCGCCCGTGCAGAAAGTGACGACGGTCTTGCCTTCCAGTTCGTCCTTGTGGGCGGCGGCGACGGCCGGAAATTCCGTGAACTTGTCGATCCGGTAATCGAGCGTGTTGTTGAACGTGCCCACGTCCACTTCAAAGGCGTTGCGCGTTTCCATCATGACCACGGGTTTGCCCGCATCGTCGACGCCGGCATCTAACCAGCGCTTGAGCGTATGCGCGTCGACGGACGGGGCGCGGCCCAGTTCCGGCTTGATCAGCGGCATGCGCATGGTGATGATCTCCTTTTTCAGCTTGACCAGCATGCGTTTGTGCGATTGCTCGTTCGACAAGCTTTCCTTCCATTCCAGATCGGCCAGGCGCACATCGCTGCGCACCCAGGCGAGGAAGCTGTCGATATGCTCGCGTGTGCCCGACAGGAACATGTTGATGCCTTCGGGCGTCAGCAGGATCGTGCCTTTCAGGTCCAGCGCCAGGCATTGCTCCTGATACAAGGGACGCATGGCTTCCGTATCGTCCAGCGTGATGAATTTATACGCGGCGATATTGACAAACGTGGCGGCGGGCTGGCTGGCGGCGGCGGAAACGGCGGGTGTTGCTGGGGTGATGGCTTGCATGATGGCGATCGGCTTAGACTGAACAGCCGATATTATAAGCCCGACAGGCCAGGCAGGATACCCGGTCCGCGGCCGCGACGCGGTAGAATAGACCCCATTGAATTTTGCACGAAACGGTACACAGGATGGAAATGGTAATGCAAGAGGCCGGCGCTCCGGCAGGTTCACAGCAAGCGATGCAGCCCGGTCCGGCTTTCGTCCACTTGCGCGTGCACTCGGAGTACTCGATCGTCGACGGCCTCGTGCGCATCGACGATGTGGTCAAAGCGGCGGCAAAGGACAAGCAGGTGGCGCTGGCCGTCACCGACCTGTCGAACCTGTTTGGCATGGTCAAGTTCTACAAGGAAGCGCGCGGCAAGGGCATCAAGCCCATCGTTGGCGTCGACGTGTGGATCACGAATGACGACAACCGCGAAAAACCGTCGCGCCTGCTATTGCTGGCGAAGAACCGCATGGGCTATCTGCAGCTGTGCGAACTGCTGTCGACGGCCTGGCTGACGAACCAGTACAAGGGCCGCGCCGAGCTGCGCATCGAGTGGCTGCAAGCGCTGGCGACGAATACCTACGACCTGTACCCGGGCGAAAGCGCGGCCAATGGCCTGATCGTGCTGTCGGGCGCGCATTTCGGCGACGTCGGTATCGCCATCGAGAATGGCAACCTGGCCCTGGCCGAACGCAATGCGCAGCGCTGGGCCGAGATTTTCCCCGGCCATTTCTATATCGAAATCCAGCGCGGTGGCCAGGCCAACCAGGAAGCGCAGGTACGCCATGCGGTGGCGCTGGCGGCCAAGCTGGGCTTGCCCGTGGTGGCCACGCATCCCGTGCAATTTATTTCTCCTGAGGAATTCATCGCCCACGAAGCCCGCACCTGTATCGCCGAAGGCGAAATGCTGGCCAACGCCAAGCGGGTGAAACGCTTCAATGACAGCCAGCGCTTCCTGTCGCAGGCCGACATGGCGGAACTGTTCGCCGACCTGCCGGCCGCGCTGGCCAATTCCGTGGAAATTGCCAAGCGCTGCAATCTGACCTTGACCCTGGGCAAGCCGCAATTGCCGAACTTCCCCACGCCGCCGGGCATGACGATCGACCAGTTCCTCGTGGCCGAATCGCAGGCGGGCCTGGAAAAGCGTTTGATCCAGCTGTATCCCGATCCCGAGCGCCGCGAAAAGGAACGTCCGCGCTACGAATCGCGTTTGAAATTCGAGACAGACACGATTTGCAACATGAAGTTCCCCGGCTACTTCCTCATCGTGGCCGAGTTTATCCAGTGGGCCAAGGAAAACGGCGTGCCCGTCGGTCCGGGCCGCGGTTCGGGCGCCGGTTCGCTGGTGGCGTATTCGCTGCTCATTACCGACCTCGATCCGTTGCAGTACAACCTGCTGTTCGAGCGCTTTTTGAATCCCGAACGCGTTTCGATGCCCGACTTCGATATCGACTTTTGCCAGGAAGGGCGCGACAGAGTCATTCAGCACGTCAAGGATTTGTACGGCAAGGAGGCGGTCTCGCAGATCGCCACCTTCGGTACCATGGCGGCCAAGGGCGCGATCCGCGACGTGGGCCGCGTGATGGATTTCGGCTACAACTTCTGCGACGGCATCTCGAAGCTGATTCCGTTCAAGCCCGGTAAACCCGTGTCGATCGCCGATGCCATCGAGGAAGAGCCGCTGCTCAAGGAGCGCCTGGAAAACGAGGAAGAGGTCAAGCAGCTGCTGGACCTGGCGCAGCAGGTCGAAGGCATCACGCGCAATATCGGCATGCACGCGGGGGGCGTGCTGATCGCCCCGGGCAAGCTGACGGACTTCTGTCCGCTGTACACGCAGGGCGGCGATTCGGGCGTCGTGTCGCAGTACGACAAGGATGACGTGGAGGCCGTCGGCCTCGTGAAGTTCGACTTCTTGGGTCTGACCACGCTGACCATCCTCGACCGCGCCGTGCGCTACATCAAGCAGCTCGATCCCGCGCAGGCGAACTTCGACCTGGCGACCTTGCCGCTGAACGACAAGCCGTCGTACGACTTGCTGACCAAGGCCAAGACCGTGGCCGTGTTCCAGCTCGAGTCGCGCGGCATGCAGGGCATGCTGAAAGACGCGCGTCCCGACCGTTTTGAAGACATTATCGCGCTCGTGGCGCTGTACCGCCCGGGCCCGATGGACCTGATTCCGGATTTTTGCAAGCGCAAGCACGGTGAACGTTTCGATTATCCCGATCCGCGCACGGAATCGATTCTGTCCGAAACCTACGGCATCATGGTGTATCAGGAGCAGGTGATGCAGATGGCGCAGATCGTCGGCGGCTACTCGCTGGGCGGCGCCGACATGCTGCGGCGCGCCATGGGCAAGAAGAAGGCCGAAGAGATGGCCGAGCACCGCGAGATCTTCCGCGCCGGTGCGGCGAAAGACGGCTTGACGGCGGAAAAGGCCGACGAGATCTTCGATTTGATGGAAAAGTTCGCCGGCTACGGTTTCAATAAATCGCACGCCGCCGCCTACGCCCTGCTGTCGTACCACACGGCGTATCTGAAAGCGCACCACACGGCCGCCTTCATGGCCGCCAACTTGTCGCTGGCCATGGACGACACGGACAAGATCAAGATCCTGGTGGAAGACTCGCTGGAAATCTGCAAGCTGACCTTGTTGCCGCCCGATATCAACGAATCGGACTACCGCTTCACGCCGAGCGGCGCGCCGCCGTCCGTGAGCGGCAAGAAAGTCACGCAGATCCGTTACGGCCTGGGCGCCGTGAAGGGCTCGGGCCAGAATGCCATCGAAGCCATCATCGCCGCGCGCGAGGCGGGCGGGCCATTCACGAGCCTGTTCGATTTCTGCAAGCGCGTGGATAAAAAACAGATCAACCGCCGCACCATCGAGTCGCTGATCCGCAGCGGCGCGTTCGACTGCCTGAAGGTCGACCGCGCCATCCTGCTCGCTTCCGTGGCGTTCGCCATGGAATGCGCCGACCAGGCGGCCAAGGCGGCCAACCAGGTGAGCCTGTTCGGCGGCGACGACAGCGACATGGTGGCGCCGCCCGAGTACGTCAAGGTGCCCGTGTGGACAGATAAACAGCGCCTGACGGAAGAAAAGATCGCGCTGGGCTTCTACCTGTCCGGCCACCTGTTCGATTCGTATGCGCCCGAGGCGCGCCGTTTCGCGCGCACGAAATTGTCGGAACTGTCGCCGTCGCGCGAGCCGCGCATGATGGCCGGCGTCATCACGGGCTTGCGCACGCAGATGACGCAGCGCGGCAAGATCCTCATCGTCACCCTGGATGACAAGAGCGGCACGGTGGAAGTGACGGTGTATGGCGAATTGTTCGATGCCAACCGGAAAATCTTCAAGGAAGACGAATTCCTGGCCGTCGTCGGCAAGGTGTCGGAAGACCGTTTCTCGGGCGGCTTGCGTATCACGGCCGAGAGCGCCTTCGACATCATCGCCGCGCGCGTGCAATATGGCCGCCAGCTGGGCCTGACCTTGCCGGCCACCCTGGACGCCAAGCGCATCCGCGACGTGATCATGCCGCACCGGGCCGAGACGGGCTTGCCGATCGCCGCGCGGGTCAGCCCGCAAGGCGTCAGTTGCGTGCTGCAGTTTGGCGACGAGTGGAAAGTGGCGCCATCGGATGAATTGCAGATGGCGCTGGAGCAGATGCTAGGCGCGCAAGAGGTGGCGGTCGAATACTGACCGGCACCGCCCGGCGCAGACAACAAAGCCAAACCGCAGACATGCTGGTTTGGCTTTTTTTACGTTTACATGTCTTTCAGGCCCGTGATCGCATAGCCCTTGGCGGCGATCTGCTGGTGCGGCTGTTCGATATGGTAGTCCGGCAATATCTGGGCATCGTCGGCCACTTCGCTGGCGCGTACTTCGAGCTGCCAGTCGGTATTGGTCACTTCTTCCGGAATGAGTTTTCCTTCCGGCACGGCGAGGTAGGAAAAAATGCCGTCGTGCTCGGCCCGGCGGTAGATGTCTACGCGCATGAATGCCTCCTAGTAAGCGTTGGGGGAACCGGCGCACCGTAATGCGTACCGATAGCGCTAGCGTAACAGGATTGCGCCGTGCACGGGTTGTAGCGTGTGCCGCAGTTGGGGGCGGCGCTCAGGCGACAACGGAAGCGTAGTCGTCGTCATCGAGCATGGCCGCTTGCCGCGCCTCGCTGGCGGCGGCCGCAGCACCTGCCGTGGCGGCTTGCATCGGGCTGCGATGGGCGTCGAGGCCGCTGCGCAGGCTGGCGATCATGGCCAGC
This sequence comes from Janthinobacterium sp. HH106, assembly GCF_001758725.1. NCBI lineage: Bacteria > Pseudomonadati > Pseudomonadota > Betaproteobacteria > Burkholderiales > Oxalobacteraceae > Janthinobacterium > Janthinobacterium sp. HH106. The sequence goes on from NZ_LRIC01000001.1 coordinate 127,407, forward strand.
GTCAATTCGTGGCGCTTGCGTGCTTCCGAGCGTTTTTTGGAAGGAATGTCTTGCAGCGCCGGCAAGGGCAGGTTTTCGCACGCTAACTCAAAATCGCCATCCTGGCGCACTTGCGCACCCAGTTCTTGCCATAGCGCATTGTAGTCGGCGAACAAACGGCCTTTCTTGGCGGAATGGTGCACGGCGCGGTTGATGTTGCCGACAAGAAGCATCTTGCGGCAGCCATGTTCGTACCCCAGCTGGCGCACCAGGCGCACCATCAGGGTCTTGGGACGCATGCCGTGCAAGTCGCGCGTTGCCTCGCGCACGCGGTGTGCGCTTTCCTCGCCCTTCGGGCCTTGCAGGCAGCCGATGCGCATGCCCAAGGTGGCGCGCAACTGGCTGCCGAAGAAGGAAAAGGCGATCGAATAGAGGACGTCGTCGTCATCCATCAGTTGCAGCACCATCTCGCCTTCGCGGTCCATCGGATGCAGCGAACACAGTTGCAGGTGGTAGGACGCGCCCGACTTGCCCGCCACTGTGCCCAGGCGTACGGGCCCGTGCGCCGCTTGAGCCATCAGCTTGCCCCAGCCTTGCTGCAAGATGAAATGGTAGTGTTCGGCCAGCAATTCCACGCGCTGGTGGCAATTCAAGGTCAGGCTCAGGTAAGGCCGGTAGACCTTGTGGATCATGTGCGGATAGGCGTGTACCAGATCATGAAACACCGGATGCGAGTTCAGCAGTTGCAGCCATAGTCGGGTTTGGCGCTGTTGCACGCGGGCGCGCAGATGCAGCTTGAGCAGTTCGCGCCAGCGGCGCATGCCGCTCGGCATCGCCATCAAGCCGTCAGACAGGGTAATAGTTGGCATCATCGTGCGCATGTCCATGATAAAGGAGGAGCGTCGAAGCCGTTCCGGCTCAGACGGGTACAGGGCTGCTGACGCCCTCGTGGTTTGCCAGCAGGATGGTGGTGCCGCGGCTGCCCCGCGCCAGCTTGCCGGCCAGTCCGCCTGAAAACCGGCGCGGCCAGCCGCCTTGCTTGTGTGCTGGCAAGACGACTTCGTGGCAACCCAATAGCTCAGCCGTATCGAGGATCGTAAACAGCGGCTCGCCGGCGAAAATGTGGGTGCTGAAATCGATATGAGAGCGGCTCAGGTAGAGTCCCGCCTCGTGCATCATGTGCTGCGTGGCCAGGTCAAGGGCATCGCATTCGTTGGCGCTGTGCCGGGGCAGGCCATCGGCGCAGCGTCGCGGCGCCGGTGTCACGTGCAACAGGCTGACGCATACTTTGATGCCCCATTCCTGCAGGCGCCTGGCGTAGCGCGCACCGTAGATGATGTCGCTGGCGCGCTTGACGGGCAAGAGCAGCAGCAAGGTATCCTGGCCCGGCTTGCCGCAGGCACCCGCGGCGCTTTCCGGGGCGCGGGGGCGTTGCGGGGCAAGGCGCGATGCATGCATGGAAAAGATGGCCGTGGTGGAAAAACCGTGTCATCTTATCCATGCCCGTATCCGCTGTAAATTGGCGAAACAGCGTACGGGTTTCCCTTATGTTCGCGTGTTGTTAATAGCGGTAAGTGACATACACGGCGCCGATCGGCGATGTCTTGCGCTGCACGATGGGGCTCTTGGCCGCGTCGCCCAGACGGCTCTCGACGCCGATCAGCGTATTGATGCCCCAGCGTGCATCGAAGCGGTGTTCCCAGTTGACGGTGGCTTGCGCTTCATAGAAACCGCCCTTGGGCGTGTATTGCTTGAACGAGGTATTGGCGGCCTGGGTGGCCGTCACGCCATACATGGTCTGCACGTACTTGCGCTCGCCCCAGCCCAGCTGGCCGCCGATGGTCACGCTGTCTTGCTGCACGCCCTTGGCATCGGCCCGGCCGTAGATCTGTCCTGTGGCGCCGAAATGCACGTTCGCGCCATTTTCGCGGTTCGACAGGGGAATGTCGCTCGTGACGCTCAGCGACAGGCCCGGCAAAGGCGAATAACCGGCACTGAGCAGGGCGCTGGCGTTGCCCTTGACTTCGCCCATGCCCTTCAGGTAATCGCTGCCGCCCCAGCCGTTGGCGCCCGTGCGCTTGTGGTCTTCGCGGTTGCCGCGGTAGCCCAGTGCGGCGCTGTAGCTGAAGGCGCCTGCCTGGCCGCCATAGCCGATGCCGCGCGACGTGCTGAAGAACAGGCCATTGGCCATGGCGTAATCGAGGATGATCAGCGGCGAGGCCGACAGCTTGTCGGCGCCGGAATAGCTGGAGACGGCGGCGACGCCGCCGCCGATGGTGAAGACATTTTCCGCCGGCGGTTCGGCCGCCGCGGCGGCCAGCGGGTTGAGGATCATGCCGCTAGCAAGTGCCAGCGAGGTCAGCAGGGTTGTGGGTGCGTGCATGGAAGTTTCCGTCAGATGAGAACCGAGTCCGGAGTGGCTCGATTGACTGCCGGTAGTATCTGTCCTTGCCATGAAGGAAAAATGAGCCTTTTATTAAGATTGCATGAAGAGCGCTTCTTTACCCTTTCTTCAGCTTGCGGTGGTTTAATACCCACCATGAAGATATTGCTGATTGAAGATGATATGGACCTGGGCAACGGCGTGCGGATCGCCTTGCGCGACCAGGGCATGCAAGTGGTCTGGGTCCGCAGCCTGGAAGATGCGGCGCGCAGCATCGAGCACGACAGTTGCGAGCTGGTGCTGCTGGACCTGGGCTTGCCCGATGGCGATGGCCTCGATTTGCTGGCCCGGCTGCGCGCGGCCCGCTTGCCGGTGCTGATCCTCAGCGCCCGCGACACGCTGGAACAGCGCTTGCGGGGCCTCGATGGCGGCGCCGACGATTACCTGGTGAAGCCCTTCGTGCTGGCCGAGCTGCTGTCGCGCGTGCGCGCCCTGGCGCGCCGCAGCTATGGCTTCGACGGCGACACCATCGAGTTGCGCGGCCTGCTGCTGCAGGTGCCCACGCGCCGTGTCAGCGTGCATGGCCGGCCCGTGGAGCTCACGGCCAGTGAATATGCCTTGCTGAAGACCTTGCTGATGCGCGCCAACCGGGTCATCACGCGCCGCGTGCTGGAAGAACATATCCTGCCCGGCGGGCTGGCCAATGCCAGCAATACCCTTGACGTGCATATGGGCAACCTGCGCCGCAAGATAGGCGAAGGCTATATCCGTACCGTGCGCGGCGTCGGCTATGTCATCGACCAGCAGGGCGAATCATCCACCCCATCGGGTGCCGGCGCATGATGGGGCGTTTCTGGGCCATGCTGCGCCAGCCTACCCTGGTGCGCCGCCTGATGATGGCGCAAATGCTGATGCTGACCATGGTGTGGAGCCTGGCCGTGGCGTATGTGCTGGTCGAGGGCGCGGATGAAGCGAGCACTGTCAGCCGCGGCGTCCTGCATGCCATTATCAGCGTGGCCGATAACCTGGCCGAGCAGCCGCAGCGCCAGGAACAAAGCTTGCGCGCCATCGACGAAGCCCTGCGCGAGGAGTTTGAAACGGGGCAGGTGCCGGAACTGGCGCCGCGCATCCTGGTCTGGCGCGAAGGCAAGCTGGTCTACAAGTCGCCCGATGCGCCCAGCGGGATCCGCAGCGCCGGCCCGGAACAGATGGAAGTCGTGTACATCAAGGGCCAGGCCTGGCGCAGCCGCAGCCTGGCCGAGGGCGGCACGCGCGTGACGGTGCTGGAAGCGGGAGGCGCCTGGCAATTGTTCATCACCATCAATTCACGCGGTTACTACCTGCTGCCGTTGCTGATCAGCTTGCCGTTCCTGCTGGTGCCGGCCTGGCTGTCGATCCGCCTTGCCATGCGCCCGTGGCGCAAGCTGGCGCAGGAGGTGGCGGCGCGCGGGCCGCAGGATTTGCGTCCGCTGACCTTCAAGCCGCCGCATGGCGAACTGGCAGCACTGGTTGACAATATCAATGCGCTGCTGCAGCGGGTCGATGCCAGCGCTGCGCGCGAACGCAGCTTCATCGCCGATGCCACGCATGAGCTGCGCACGCCGCTGGCGGCCATGCGTGTCAATGTCGAGGCCTTGCAGGGCCAGGTACATGATGCGCGCCAGCAAGAGCTGCTGGACGGTATCTTGAACAGCGGCAACCGGGCCGCGCGTCTGGTGGGCCAGCTGCTGCAGCTGACGCGCAGTGAAGTGCAGGCGGGCGCGGGCGAGTTGCCGCGGCGCCAGGCGCTCGATACCTTGCTGCAAGATCGTCTGGCGGCCCTGTCCGGCCTGGCCCAGGCGGGCGAGATCGAGCTTGAATTGCAAGCCAGCGTCTCGCTCAGCGTGCCCGGACAGCGCGAGAGTCTGGTGTCGCTGATCGACAACCTGGTGGAAAACGCCATCAAGTACAGCCCGCGCGGCAGCAGCGTGACGGTGTCGCTGCATGCGGAGCGGGGCCAGGCCGTGTTGCATGTGGCCGATCAGGGACCGGGCATCGCGCCGGCACTGTATGACCGCGTGTTCGACCGCTTTTTCCGCGCGCCGCAGCAGGCGCAGCCAGGCAGCGGCCTGGGCTTGTCGATCGTCGCTTCCGTCGTACGCCAGCATGGCGGCACGATTCAGTTGCACAGCGGTAACGGTGGCCTGGGTTTGCTGGTCGAGGTGCGCTTGCCCCTGGCCGTAGCCTGACCGCGCTGGCAGGCTTTGCGATATTGCCTGAAAATTATTTCATGTGCCTATAACGCAAGATGGCATGGCGTGGCGCACGCTTGCGATGCATAATGCGGAACAGTTTAAAAAACACCGTTATGCGCCCCTTCCTGTCCCGCTACCTGCCGTATCCCGCCTTTGTCGGCCTGTACCTGCTGTTTGACTGGGCCACGTATATTGACCCGATGTACGGGCTGAACATCACCCCGTGGAATCCCGACCCCGCGCTGGGTCTGGTATTTTGGCTGATCCACGGCCGCAAGGCGGCGCTGCCATGGTTCATCGCCCTGGTGGCCGGCGAGGTGCTGGTGCGCGGCATGCCGGCTGGCCTGCCCCTGACCTTGCTCTGTTCGGCGTGGCTGGTGCTCGGCTATGGCGGTATCGGCGTAGTCTTGCGCCGCAGTTTCAGCAGCAGCGACATCTTCGACAACCGGCGCCGCCTGAGCGCCTGGGTTCTCATCGTGCTGCTTGGCACCGCGCTCAATGCAATCGGCTATATTTCATTGCTGTCGCTCACGGGGCGCATACCGTCCGCCGAATGGGGCACGGCCGTCTGGCGTTTCGGCATCGGCGACACGGTCGGCATGCTGGTGTCGATGCCGCTGATCTGGGTGCTGTTCAGCGAACGGGGGCGTGAGCGCCTGCATGCCGCCGTCTGGCGCTGGGAAACCCTGGCGTACCTGGCCCTGGCCTGCTTCGTGCTGTGGAGCGTTTTCGGTTCCATCGTGCGTTCCGAATACAAGCATTTCTATTTTTTGTTTCTCCCCGTCATCTGGGCCGCCTCGCGCCAGGGCTTGCATGGCGCCGTGCTGGCCGTGTTTGTATTGCAGCTATGCATCATCACCCTGGTGAAATGGACGCATGCCGTCGATATACAGTTTTATGAATTGCAACTGCTCGACGCCGTGCTGGCGCTGGTGGGCTTTTTTATCGGCATCGTCGTCGATGAAATGCGGCAGGTGGCCGACGAACTGAAGCACACGATGCGCCTGGCGGCGGCCGGCGAAATGGCGGCCGCCCTGGCGCACGAGCTGAACCAGCCGCTGACGGCCTTGTCGACCTATGGCAAGGCGTGCGAATACCTGCTGGAACGGGGCGAGAACGGCGCCTTGCTGCAGGGCGCCATCGGGCACATGATCGTTGAATCGGGACGCGCCGCAGACGTGGTGCGCCGCCTGCGCGACTTTTTCCGTACCGGCGCGATGCAGCTCGAGGCGGTGCAGGCGAGCGCCTTGATCGAGGGCCTGGCGCGCCAGTTCGCGCCGCTGTTCCATGAGCATGGCATCGAGCTGGCACTGGCGCCGCCGTCGCCGCTGGCCGTCAATGCGGACCGCCTGCAAATCGAACTGGTATTGCGTAACTTGCTGGCCAATGCACAGGATGCGGTGATGGCCCAGCCGCGCGGCCAGCGCCGCATCACGGTGTCGGCCGAGCCGCTCGAGGGCGGGCGGCTGCGCCTGTCCGTGGAAGACAGCGGGCCCGGCATTTCCAACAGCCTGGCCGCGCGCCTGTTCGAACCGTTCGTCTCGACCAAGGCCAGCGGCCTGGGGCTGGGGCTGGTACTCAGCCGCAGCATCGTCGAAGCGCATGGCGGCCAGCTATGGGCCGAAGTGGGCAAGCATGGTATGTTTCGTTTTATCCTGCCTCTGGCGCACGCCAGTGCGGGCGCCAGGGGAGAGTATGGTGACAAGTAATTTGACGGTGTTTATCGTGGACGACGATCCCGCCGTGCGCGATGCGCTGGGTTTGCTGTTGGGCATACGCGGCTACCGCACGGCGCTGTTTTCCTGCGGCGAGGATTTCCTGCACAGCTGGCGGCCCGAGTGGGCCGGTTGTCTGCTGATCGATATCCGCATGTCGGGCATGGATGGCCTGAGCCTGCAGCGCCGCTTGCTGGAGCTCAAATGCATGCTGCCCATCATCATCATCACGGGGCACGGCGACGTGGCCCTGGCACGCCAGGCATTCAAGGCGCAGGCCAGCGATTTCCTGGAAAAACCATTTGACCACGACAAGCTGCTGACCGCCATCGATGAAGCATTTTCACGCGAGGCGCATGCGCGCGGCCAGTTGCAGCGCCAGGTGGAAGGGCTCGCCTTGCTGCGCGCCTTGACGCCGCGCGAGCGCGAAGTGATGCAGTTGGTGGTGACGGGCCAGCACAACCGCGATATCGCCCCGGCGCTCGGTATTTCCGTACGCACGGTGGAAGTGCACAAGGCGCGCCTGATGGACAAGCTGGGCGTCGATAATGTGGCCGACCTGGTGCGCATCAGCATGCTGGGCACCGGCTAGCCGAGGAAGAGTTCTCTAGGCGATCGCCTTCAATACCTGATCGCTTGAAATCGCCTTGACCCAGTCGCTGCGCCGCGCCACCGTGATGACGGTGCTGTTGGCGCTGTCGAAGGGGGCCCATTCAGGATTCTTCTTGCGCATCAATGCCACCACGGGCACATGCACGGCGTTTGCCAGATGCATGATCGATGTTTCCACCGAAATAATCAGGTCGCATTGCGCCAGCATGGCCGGCAGTTGGAAAAAGTTGTCGACGGCACTGAAGGCCTGCGTACGCGGCAAGTTGTGCGCCTGCACGACGGCATCCACCTTGGCCAGTTCCTGCGGCATGGCATTGATCAGGAAGCAGGCATGCTGCCATTTCGGCATCGCTTGCATGCGCGTGATCAGCTCGGCAATGCGCTCCAGGGGCCAGCCGCGCTTGTGCGACTTGGCAAACGGGTTCAATAGCACGAGCGGACCCTGGCGCGGGGCAAAGCCCCAGGCGGCCAGCTGCTCCTGCGCTTGCTGCAATGCGTGCTCGGGAATGTGCACGAAGGGATAGCGTTCGGCCACGGGAATGTCGAGTCCCGTCAATTGATGGAACCAGTCCGCATACACGCTGCTGATATGGTGTTCGCCGGCATCCTGTCCCGCATACGAGGCCAGCACGGCATCGATCTTGCGGTAGGCCAGGTAATGCCAGGGGCGCAAGGGGCTGAACGGCTTGCGCGTACCGATCACCAGCCCGTGCGGGCTGATCGCGCGGGCGAGGTCCGCATATTGCTGTGGCCGTACGTGGGCCAGCGACACGACGACAGGATAGTGCTCCGCCTTGGCTTCGCGCAGCGACTCTTCGTACAGCGCGGGGCTGTAAGTCTTGCGGTACACCTTGGAAAACAGGCCCGACTGTTCCACCCAGTCATACAGCGAATAGGTGCGCAAGCTTTCCCATTGTTTGGCGTCGGACGTGCGTCGGACTTCATCGACCCACAGGTGGATCTGGATATGCGGGTAGGCCGCGGCAAAGGCGCGGAAGCCGTTTTGCAGGTAGGTGAAGTCTCCCAGCGCCAGATGGGCGATGAACAGAATTTTGTCCGACTTTTGTAGCAGTTCGGCGGGAATCAAGGGCGTCATGTATCAGTACGATTTCAGGTATTCATTCGATGGTGTCATACCACTGGGTGGGATGGTGTCATGCCACTTGCTGGGAAAATTGCAGGCGGTGCAGATTGGCATAGGCGCCGTTGGCGTCCAATAATTGCTGGTGACTGCCGGTTTCCATTATTTTCCCATGTGACAATACCACGATACGGTCCGCCCGTTCAATTGTTGATAGGCGATGAGCAATAACTAAGGTGGTTTTTCCTTGCATTAGGTGTTCCAGTGCCGCTTGCACGGCCCGTTCCGCCTCCGTATCCAGTGCCGAGGTGGCTTCATCGAGAATCAGGATGGGCGCATCCTTGTAGATCGCGCGGGCAATGGCCACGCGCTGGCGCTGGCCGCCGGACAGGCGCGAGCCATTGTCGCCCAGGCGCGTTTCCAGGCCGTCGGGCAAGCCGTCGATGACGTCCGACAGGAAGGCTGCCGCGGCGGCCGCCTCAATGCGCTGCCGGTCCGGGGCCGCATCGCCATACGCGATATTGGCGGCCAGGGTATCGTCGAACAGCACCACCTGCTGGCTGACCATGGCGATCTGGCTGCGCAGGCTGGTCAAGGCGATGGCATCGATATTCTGTCCATCGAGCAAGATTTCACCGCTGCTGACCGAGTAAAAGCCGGGCAGCAGGCTGACCAGGGTCGATTTGCCGCCGCCGGACATGCCGACAAAGGCGACCGTTTGTCCCGGCGCGATGTTCAGGTCGATGTGTCGCAGGGCCGGTTCCGGATGTCCGGGGTAGGCAAAGCTCACGTCCTTGAACTCGATGCGGCCTTTGCTGCGGCCGGCCAGCGGCTTGCCGCCCGTGCGTTCCGGTGTCTTGTCGATCAGCAAAAAGACTTCTTCGGCGGCGGCCATGCCGCGTTGCAGGGGACCGTTGACTTCGGCCAGTTGCTTCAACGGCGTCAGCAGCATCAGCATGGCCGTGATGAAGGATACAAAGCCGCCGACCGTGATCTGCCCCTGCTCCGACTGGAACAGGGCCATCACGATGACCAGGGCCACGGCGGCGGCCGTAATTACCTGCGTGATGGGCACGGTGGCGGAAAAGGTCGTGGTCATGCGCATGCTGTAGCGGCGCAATTGTTCGGCGCGCTCTTCGAAGCGCGCTTTTTCGTAGGCCTGGCCGCCGAAGATCTTGATCACTTGCTGCGCGCGCGTGGTTTCTTCGATGACCTGGGTCAGCTCGGCATTGACGGCCAGCGAGTCGCGGTTGAGTTTTTTCAGGCGCTTGCCCGTGGTGCGCACGACGATGGTCAGCACGGGCAGCAGCACCAGGGTCACCAGGGTCAGTGCCCAGTTCAGGTACAGCAGCCATGCCAGCAAGCCCAGCACGGTCAGAGAGGAGCGCACGATCGAGGTAAACACCTTGGTCACCATCTCGATGATCTGCTGCACCTCGAACATGATGGAGTTGATGACCTTGCCCACGGTGTGCGTGTTGTAGAAGTCGATGGGCAAGTTCAGCATGCTGGCAAACATCCGGCGCCGCAATTCGTTGAGGATGCGCGTGGAGACATAGCTCATCAGGTAGCTGCTGGCAAACGTCGACGCGCCGCGGATGGCAAAGATGCCGATGACGATCAGCGGCACCAGCCAGAAGGAAAAACGCACTTTGCCGCCAAAACCATTGTCGAGCAGCAGCTTGAGCGCATACGGCAGCAGCGGTTCCGTGCCCGCCGTGACGACCATCGCCAGCAGGGCCAGGGCCAGGTGTTTCTTATAGGGCGCGTGCAGCGCGGTAAGGCGCTTCAGGTCGGGCGTGAGCATCGGTATGATTCCTTGCAGGGGGCAGCAAAAACGGTCAGGCGAAAAACGAGCTCAAGCGGTGCGCTCTTGCTGGCGCAACAGGGCCCACAATATCACCATCGGGAAGACCAGCATGATGATGCCGATATTCAGGGTGAGCGAGCTCGTCGTAAGGCCAAAAATCAGGTAGCAGGTGCATAGCACCACGCCGGCCAGCGCGAACGGCCTGGCGCTGCCAGGGCCGTGACGCAGTGCTCGCACAAACAGAGCCAACGGCACGAGGAAGAGCGCCAATAAGGCCAGTACGCCGACGATGCCGCGTTTGACGAGTGCATCGAGGTAATCATTGTGGGCGTTGGTGTAGTCTTTGATGCTGGCGTCCATTTTGCCCCCCTCCGCAAGCGTTTGCTTGGCGGCAAGGTAGCCGCTGCGCCCCATGCCAAGCCAGATATGCTCATCGGAAAGAGCCCATGCGGTACGCCACATTTCGATGCGCTGGCCGATGGATGTGGTCACCGTGTCGCTGTCCTGAAACTGTTCTATTTCACTCATCGCTATTGCTATGCGTTCAGGTACGCGCGAGTTCGGAAGCGTATAAGCCAGTGTGGACACGGCCAGGAGTGCGCTCAGCAGGGCGGCCACGTAGCGTGCTCCGCGGCCTTTCGAGTAGTGGTATAGAAAAAGACAGGCGCAGACGGGAAGTGCCAGCCAACCTCCGCGGCTGACGCTGATGATGGATCCCACGATGCCAGTCAGTCCACCGGCCAGCAATAACATGCTCCATGCCAGGTGACGGCTCTGCGTGCGTGCCCAGTCCAGGCCGCACAACGATAGCATGCCAAGCAGTATGCTGACGTTGCCATAGTGAATGGCATTGCTGGTGGCCGCTTGTGGACGGTACATCTCCAGCACGAGAATTTGCCAGGAAGCTAAAGCGGCACCGCAGATGGCGCCGATGGCAACGCCACCCCACCACGCTGCGGGGCGAGGTGGATAGGCAAGTAGTAACAGCAGTACCGGTGTGGCCAGTAGCGCACGTAGTGGCATGTCGAGTTCGCGCGTTGGATCAGCGTGATACAGCATGTTCGCCGTGAAAACGAAGAAATACAATAGCAGCGTGCCCAGCAGCAGATAATCCCGGCGCTGCAGGTTCAGGCGGGGGCGTTTCCATAGCAGACAGGTACTCGCAAGCAGAAGGGCCACGGCGCCCCATGAATATCCGCTGGTCACAGCCAATGACAATGCAGAAAAAAGAAAAACACAAACAGAAGTCAGGCCGAGCATGAATATCCTTGGTAATGCGTATTATCGCCATACTGGCAACTGTAGCAACATAAAGTAGTCGCCATTGTAATCGAAGGTTCATGCAAGAATGCCCGCATAGTATCTGCTTATTAAATAAGGATTTGAGTGTCTCCACGGGCAGAAACGAAAAAACCATGGTTTTTTTGGCCATGGTTTTTTTGTAAGCAATGGTAACTTGCTGTAATTTTGTCAAGGCAAGGCGGGCCTTGCCTTGCGCATCAGGCGGTAGCCGGCACGCGCGTGGCTACGCCGGTAGCGATGGCCGCTTGGGACACGGCAGGCGCGACCCAGCTGCGCAGACGCTCGTCGAACGGTGACGGGATCAGTTGCAACGGCGTCAGGGCGCTGCTCTCGTGGCCTGGCAACGGCTCCTTGGCCAGCGCGGCAATGGCGCGCACGCAGGCCAGCTTCATCTCTTCATTGATGGTGGTGGCGCCCACGTCGAGCGCGCCGCGGAAGATGTACGGGAAGCACAGCACATTGTTGATCTGGTTCGGATAATCCGAGCGGCCCGTCGCCACGATGGCGTCGTCGCGCACGGCGTGCACTTTCTCCGGGGCAATTTCCGGATGCGGATTGGCCAGGGCGAAGATCAAAGGCTTGGCGGCCATCGATTCGACCATCTGTGCGCTGACCACGCCGCCCTTCGAGACGCCGATGAAGATGTCGGCGCCGACCATGGCGTCGGCCAGGTCGCGGTCGCTCGTATCGTTCGCGTAGCGCGCCTTGTTCTCTTCCATGTTGGCATCGCGGCCCGGGTAGATCACGCCCTGGCTGTCGCACACTTTCAGCAGCGACTTGTTCAGGCCCAGCGAGACGAGCAAGTCCAGGCAGGCGATCGAGGCCGCGCCGGCGCCCGAGACGGCCACTTTCACATTGCCGATATCCTTGCCCACCAGCTCCAGGCCGTTCAGGATGCCGGCCGCGACGATGATGGCCGTGCCGTGCTGGTCGTCGTGGAAGACGGGAATGTTCATGCGCTTGCGCAATTGCTGTTCGATGTAGAAGCAGTCGGGCGCCTTGATGTCTTCCAGGTTGATGCCGCCGAAGGTCGGCTCCATGCGCACCACAGTGTCGATGAACAGGTCGGGGTCGTTCTCGGCCAGCTCGATGTCGAACACATCGACATCGGCGAACTGCTTGAACAGGCAAGCTTTGCCTTCCATCACCGGTTTGCTGGCCAGCGGGCCGATATCGCCCAGGCCCAGTACGGCCGTGCCATTGGTGATCACGGCCACCAGGTTGCTGCGCGACGTGTAGGTGCCGGCCGTGCGCGGATCTTCCACGATGGCTTCGCAGGCGAAGGCCACGCCCGGCGAGTACGCCAGGGTCAGGGCGCGGGCGTCGCCCAGTGGTTTGGTGGGCGTGACGGAAATCTTGCCTGCGCGGGGTTGTGCGTGATAGGCGAGGGCGGCTTCTTTCAGGTTGAAGGTTTCGCCGTTCTGTTCGGCATGCTTGCTGTGCGAAGTAGACATAGGAATTCTGGGAGGGGCAACCAGGCCCGAGTGGTAAGTCCGAGCCATGGTATGCAAGCGTTTGCACGCTGTCAAGGCTGGAATGTACTTAAGCGTACCAAAACCGCTTTGGGCAACGGCTTTATTTCAATGCAAGCGTTTGCTCGGTTTTTGACGAAATGGGGAATTTTTACGATAAAATCACAGTATTGCGATCCGGGAAGCCCATGACAAACAAGAACCCCACCTTAAGCGACGTTGCGCGGGCCAGCGGCGTGCACTTTTCCACCGTGTCGCGCGTGATGAACCCGGCAACGCGGCAAATGGTCAGCGCCGAGGTGGCCGCGCGCGTGCTGGCCGAAGCGGGCCGCCTCGGCTACCGGCCGAACCGCGCCGCCTCGACCCTCGTCACGCGCAAGTCGCGCATCATCGGCGTGGTCTTGCCCGACATCACCAACGCTGTTTTCCCGCCGATTTTGCTGGGCATCGAAGAGGGCTTGCGCAAGCATGGCTACCTGGCCATCGTCGCCAATGTGGGCGCCGACGAGGAAGAGCAGCTGTTCGTCATCAACCGCCTGCTGGGGCAGCAGGTCGATGGCCTGATTTTGGCTACCGCACGGCGCGACGATCCCGTCATCAAGATGTGCATCGACCAGAATGTGCCCGTCGTGACCGTCAACCGCAGCGACGAAACGGGCGTCGCTTCCTGCGTCGTCAGCGACGACGTGGTCGGCATGCGCCTGGCCGTGGAACACTTGCTGGCGCTCGGTCACCGCCATATCGCGCACATTGCCGGCCCGGAAAACCTGTCCACGGGCCACGTGCGCCGTCTCGGTTTCCTGGCCGCCATCCAGGCCAGCGAACTCGACCCCTCGCAAGCGTTCGTCTTTGAAAGCAGCGGCTATTCGCGCGAATGCGGCAAGGCGGCCCTGCTGGAACTGCTGCGCCAGTCGCCGCAAACGACGGCCGTGGTGACGGGCAGCGACCTGGTGGCCCTCGGCTGCTACGACGCCATCCGCGAACTGGGCTTGAGCTGTCCCGAAGATATTTCCGTGGTGGGCCACAACGACATGCCCTACATGGATATGATCCGTCCGCCTTTGAGCACCATCCGCATCCGCCACCACGGCATCGGCACGGAAGCGGCCCGGCTGATCCTGCAAACCATCGCCTCGCCCGACTCCCCGGTGATCGACGTGCGCCTGAAGCCCGAGCTGGTGGTGCGCGAGTCGACGGCGCCGCCGCGCGCCTGAGCCTGCCACTTGTTGCCCTTCTTTTGCCAGAGTATGTTTAAATCTTGATATTGATATTAATCAAGACAACGCCATGCAGACGACGGAAAAGCATGCACAGCAGGGAGGCCGCTGATGCCGAAGAATTTCGGCATGCCCGGCAGCGCCTGGCGCTATGCACTGGGCAGTGACTATGGTTATTGCTCGCCGCTACTCGAAGGCATTGAATTTGAAAACGAGTGGGTGACGATACGCGAATCGGCGATCCGCATCCGTGCCGGTTATGCCTGGGATGGCTGTTCGCCCTGTATCAGCGTGCTCGGCCTGTTTTATGTGGGCACGCCCGATGGCGCGCAGCACCTGGGCTTGCCCGCCACCTACCATGCCAGCCTCGTGCATGACGTGCTGTGCCAGTGGCGCGCCGAGATGCCCGTCACCCGCGCGCAGTCGATCGCCATTTTCCACCAGTTGCTCAGGGAGGTGCGCTTCCCCCTGGCGGGACTGTATGCCGGCGCCGTCTTCCTGTTCGGGCCACGGCGTGGCTTCATGCGGCCCGGTGCGCGCGCCGTAGTGGCCGCCCCGCACCCGCCAGGCGCAACATTAAAGCGGCGCTAACGCCGCCGCCGACGCGCCATGATGTTAAACTGGCGCCCCTCATCGTTTCTCTTGCCCTCTACCGCCATGACCAAAACCAACACGCCTTCCCCGAAACGCCGCGAAGAGGGCGTCGCCAAACTGACCGTCAATCCCTTCCTCGATGCCGAGTTTTACGCGCGCATGCGCGACTACACGGAGCGCGACGCAGCCATCATCAAGGAATTGAAGGCAATCGCCGAGATCCGCGCCGGCAACAAGCAGCCCGATCCCCGCCTGGCGCCGTCGCTGGCCGCCTTGCGCAGCACCGTCAAGAAAGGCTTGAGCTTTGGCGACATGCTCGAGCGCATGGCGGCCGGCAAGGAAAAGGGCTTGTGGGAACCGTGGATGACAACCTTCGGCATCGAGATCCGCGCCGTCAACTACGGCGCCGGCCCGCGCAACGCCTGCCTGGTGCTGGACTTGGCCGCGAATGCCCCCGCGCACGCGATGTTCGCCAAGGCCGGCATCCAGAACTGGCGCAGCCTGGCTGCCGACGACTGCTCCGTCGTGCGCTCGGAGAAAGCGACGGAAACCACGCCGTTGAAAGTGTACGCCGTCTTTTACCTGGATCCGCTGCCGGCCTGATCCGTCAGACACTGCTGCTGGCGACATTTACCAGCAGCAGCACCGCCAGCACGATCAGCATCACGCCCGACAGCCGTTCCAGCAATGGCAGGGCGCGCGCGAGGCGCTGCCGCAGCGCGCCATTGCCGATGGCCAGCGCCACCGCCATGTCCCACGCCAGCACCGCACACACCATCCACACGCCATACAGCACGACCGAGCCGCTGCCCGTTTGCCGGCTGGCGACGACGGACGCTAGACTCACGTAGAACAGCGCATTCTTCGGATTCAGGATGGCAGACAGGAAACCCATGCCCAGGCCGTTGCGCCAGTGCGCCTTGCCGGGCGTGGCGGCCGGCGCTGCCGTCAGCGTCGTGGTGCCCGCATGGCGCAGGAATAGGCCGCCCAGGTACAGCAGATAAGCGCAGCCCGCCAATTGCACGGCGATAAACAGGGGACTGCCTGGATGCAGCACGGCGACGCCGCCAAACGCCGCCACGATGAACACGCCATTGGCCAGTGCGATGCCGATGCACGCTGGCATGGCGCCGCGCCAGCCGTGCGCCAGCGCGCTGCGGGCGACGAGGAAAAAATCGGGCCCCGGCGACAGCAGCGCGAGGAAGTGGGCAGCGGCGATAAGGAGAAAATCCTGCATGAAACGCGACTCCGGCAATGGCGATGCGCGAGTATGCGGGGGGACGCTCCGGTCTGTATTGAAGAAAATTGCAGGCGCTTCAGCGGCGATAGCGTCCCGGCGTGATGCCGGCATGCGCCTTGAAGACGCGCTGCAGGTGGCTCTGGTCGGCAAACCCCAGCACGCAGGCGATGTCGGCCAGGGCGTTGCCCGCCTGCAAGTCGCTGCGCGCGCGGTTGACGCCCAGATTCAGCTGGTACGCATGCGGCGTCATGCCGGTGGCGGCACGGAAGGCGCGGATCAGCTGGTAGCGGCTCATGCCGGCCAGTTCGGCCAGTTGCGCCAGGCTGGCCAGCGGTTGAGACTGCAGCTGCTGCACTACCGGGCGTAGTTGCATCGGGATGCGGGCAGCGTGCGAGGGGAGGGGGATTGCCCCGCCGGCATCGGCACAGGCGTGTAGCAAGGCCAGCAGGGCCTCTTGCTTGGCGGCCGCGGCTGCGGGCGAGAACAGCAGCGCATTCATGGCACAGAACTGCGCATACAGGACAGGTTCGTGCAGTACGCTGGCGCTGCTTGCATCCAGCCGCGGCACGTGGATTTGCAGCCACTGCGCATCGAGATGCAGCATCTGGTAGCTCCAGACGGCGTCAGGCAGGGGATTGCAGGCGTGCACGCAGCCAGCCGGCACCAGCACCAGGCTGCCATTGCCAAGAGCCACCTTGCCCTCTTTGCTGCCCGTAAAGATGCTGCCGCCCGAATCGACGGCGCCGATGGAAAACGTGGGATGGCTGTGCGGCTTGTAGCACGCGCGGCTGTGGCAGGCGCGCCGGCTCTCCACGTGGGGCATGGCCGGGTCGCGCCAGAAGGCGGTGGTGCCGGGCATGGCTACATCAGAATGACGTCGTACTGCTCCTGGTGGTAGGCGTTCTCCACCTGCAGCGAGATTTTCTTGCCGATGAAGTCGCCCAGCATGGCCAGGTGCTGCGATTCCTCTTCCAAAAACAGATCGACCACTTCCTGCGAGGCGAGAATGCGGAATTCGCGCGGGTTGAACTGTTTTGCCTCGCGCAGCAGTTCGCGCAGGATTTCATAGCAGATCGTGCGCGAAGTCTTCACTTGTCCCTTGCCGGCGCAGGCGGGGCACGGTTCGCACAGGATGTGGGCCAGCGACTCGCGCGTGCGCTTGCGCGTCATTTCCACCAGGCCCAGTGGCGAGAAGTTGCTCACCGACACCTTGGTACGGTCGCGCGACAAGGTGCGTTTCAGTTCGGCCAGCACGGCGTTGCGGTGCTCGGCGTTGTCCATGTCGATGAAGTCGAGGATGATGATGCCGCCCAGATTGCGCAGGCGCAGCTGGCGCGCGATGGCGTGCGCCGCTTCCAGATTGGTCTTGAAAATCGTGTCGGCAAAATTGCGCCCGCCGACAAAACCGCCCGTGTTGACGTCGATGGTGGTCATCGCTTCCGTCTGGTCGACGATCAGGTAGCCGCCGGACTTCAAATCCACGCGGCGGCCCAGCGCGCGCAAGATCTCTTCTTCCACGCCGTACAGGTCGAACAGGGGGCGCTCGCCTGTGTAGTGCTGCAGGCGCGTCAGTTCGCTGGGCGTGTAGATTTCCGCGAATTCGCGCAGTTTCACATAGTTTTCGCGCGAATCGACCTGGATGGTGGCCGTTTCATCGCCGACGAAGTCGCGCAGCACGCGCTGCGCCAGGCTCAAGTCCTGGTGCAGCAGGCTGGTGGCGGGACGCGTGCGCGCGCCGTGCGTGATCGTGCTCCACGTCTTGCGCAGGTAGTCGACGTCCGCCTTCAGGTCCGCGTCGGACGCATCCTCGGCCATGGTGCGCACGATGTAGCCGCCTTTTTCATCGGGCGGCAGCAGGCTTTGCAGGCGCACGCGCAGCTGTTCGCGCTCCGCTTCCTTTTCGATTTTCTGCGAGATGCCGATGTGCTTGTCTTGCGGCAGATAGACCAGCATGCGCCCGGCGATGGAAATCTGCGTCGACAGGCGCGCGCCCTTGGTGCCGATCGGGTCCTTGATCACCTGCACCGTCAGCACCTGGCCGTCAAACAGAATTTTTTCGATCGGCGCCGGCGTCGCGTTCTGGCCGTCGTGGCCGCGCGCTTCCCAGATGTCGGCCACGTGCAGGAAGGCGGCGCGTTCCAGGCCGATGTCGATGAAGGCCGACTGCATGCCCGGCAACACCCGCACCACTTTGCCGGAGTACACATTGCCGGCCAGGCCGCGCGTGAGCGTGCGCTCGATGTGCAATTCCTGTACGGCGCCCTGCAGGATGAGGGCGACGCGCGTTTCTTGCGGCGTGATATTGATCAGGATGTCTTCGTTCATGGGGGCGCGGGAGTGGAGGCAACGAATGACATCATACCCGGGATCAGGGCAGGGGCAAACCTGCCAGCCGTAGCAACTGTGCGGTTTCGTACAGGGGCAGGCCCATGATGCCGGAATGGCTGCCTTCGATATGCTCGACGAACAGCGCGGCGCTGCCCTGGATGCCGTAGCCGCCGGCCTTGTCGTAGGGTTCCGGCGTGGCGCAATAGGCGGCGATCGAGGCGGGCGAGAGCACGCCGAAGCGCACTTGCGACACCTGCGTGCGCTGTTCGGCGAAATCCTTGTAGTGCACGGCGATCGAGGTCAGCACCTCGTGCGTGCGGCCCGACAGCTGCTGCAGCATCGCCACAGCTTCCGCCCGGTCGGCCGGCTTGCCGAGGATGACGCCGTCGATGGTGACGGTGGTGTCGGCCGCCAGCACGGGGCGCGGGGTCAGGTGGCGGCGGCGCACCAGGTCCCAGGCGAAGGCGGCTTTTTCATTCGATACGCGGGCGACATAGTCGAGCGCCGATTCGCCGGGGAGGACTTCCTCGGTGACGTCGGCGCCGCGCGGGCCGTCGCTGCGCAGCAGCAGCAATTCGAAATCGATGCCGATCTGGCGCAGCAGTTCGCGCCGGCGCGGGCTTTTGGAGGCGAGGTAGATCTTGTGATCAGCCGTTTTCATGGGGGAGTTCAGACACGGTGGTAGGGGTGGTTTTGCGTGATCGACCAGGCACGATAGAGCTGCTCGGCGAGGATCACGCGCACCACGCCGTGCGGCAGGGTCATGCTGGAAATGCGCAGCATGCCTTCGGCACGCGCCTTGAGTTGCGGATCGAGGCCGTCGGCCCCGCCGATCAGGAAAGCCGTGTCGCGGCCATCCTGCTGCCACGCCATCAATTGCTGCGACAGGCCGACGCTGGTCAGATCCTTGCCGCGTTCGTCGAGGGCGATGATGCGCACGCCCTTGGGCAGGACGGCTTCGATGCGCTCGCGTTCGAGCGCCATCGCCGTGGCGGCGGTCTTGCTGCCGGAGCGCTCCACCGGCTTGATTTCTTTCAGCACGATGCGCAATTCCGGCGGCATGCGCTTCGCGTATTCCGCGAAGCCCGTCTCTATCCAGGCCGGCATTTTATGGCCGACCGCAGCGATGATGAGCTGCATCGAGGCTTACGCTTCGACTTTTTTGATACGCTTGATCACGGTTTTTGCCGGTGCGGCATCGGCTGCCGGCTTGGCCGCGCGTGGGGCGCGCACTTTTTTCTCCGGCAGCGCTTTCAGCGCTTTCACGGCAGCTGCTTCGGTCTTGGTAGGCGCGACTTTCACGGTCTTGCCGACGGCTTTGGGAGCGGTGGCTTTTTTCACCGGGGCTTTCTTGGCGGCGGTGGCAGCGGTGGCTTTCTTCGCTGGCGCTTTCTTTTCGATCACGGGCGAAGCTTCCACATTGGCCTTGCTTGCCGCCAGATGGCCGCTGACCTTTTTCGGCTCGTCGCCGGCCGCTTTTTTCGGCGCGCGCTTGGCGGCGCCCAGCTTGACCGGGGTGTCGCCCCAGATTTCTTCCAGGCGGTAGTAGGCGCGGATAGGCGCTTGCATGATGTGGACGATCATGTCGCCCAGATCGACCAGCACCCATTCACCGGTTTCCTCGCCTTCCATGCCGATGATTTGACCGCCGGCGTCCTTGACCTTGTCGCGCACCGAGGCGGCCAGCGCCTTGGTTTGACGGTTCGAGGTACCGGAGACGATCGCGATGCGGTCGAACAGGCTGGTCAGATGACTCGTTTCGAAGACGGCGATGTCTTGGCCTTTGACGTCTTCCAGGGCGTCAACGACGAGGGTTTGCAGTTTTTTGATGTCCATTTAGCTTTTGTATAAATTATGTTGTTCAATATAGTCTAGCACTAGCGGGGAAAGAAGCGAGTTTGCCCGATTCCCCCGTTGTAATGCCGCACGTATTTCGGTGGCGGAGATATCCACCGCGAAGTCCTGTGCCAGATAAGTCAGACCGTGCGGCGTGTTGCGGATGCTTTTCAGAGACCCCAGGCGGCGCGAAAACTCGTCGGCGACCACTCGCGGTACTGCTGTGTCATTCAGCGCGAAGCCGGGGCGGGCCGCGACGCAGATATGCGCGTATTCAAATAATTGCTGCCATTCGCGCCATGTCGCGAGCCGCTGCAGCTGGTCGGCGCCCATCAGGAAAACGATGGAAGCGCGCGGTCCCAGCTCGGCGCGTACCTGGCGCAAGGTATCGATGGTGTAGCTGGCCTGCCCATGTTCGCTGCGCTCGATTTCCTGGCGGTCGATCACCACAGGCAGGGGCAGGCCGGCAAAGGCCAGGCTGGCCATCTCGGCGCGCTGCTGGCCGGTGGCGCCCAGCTTGCTCTTTTGCCAGGGCGCGCCGGCCGGAATCACGCGCAGTTCGTCGGCGTGCAGCAGGCTGGAAAAATGCGTGCCCAGCGCGACGTGGCCCATGTGCACCGGATCGTAGCTGCCACCGAGTAGCGCCACGCATGCCGTACCACTTTCCTTCACGCCTGCAGCCAGTCGCGATGCACGAGGAAGTCAGTATACAACGCCGCTTCGGGACTGCCCGCCTCCGGATGCCAGTCATAGCGCCACTTGACCACGGGCGGCATCGACATCAGGATCGCCTCGGTGCGTCCACCCGATTGCAGGCCGAACAGGGTGCCGCGGTCGAACACCAGGTTGAACTCGACATAGCGTCCGCGCCGGTAGCACTGGAAATCGCGTTCGCGTTCGCCGTACGGCGTGTCCTTGCGGCGCGCCAGGATCGGCACATAGGCGTCGATGAAGGCGTCGCCTGCGCTGCGCAGCATGGCAAAGCTGTCGTCAAAGCCCAGGGCGTTGAAATCGTCGAAGAAGATCCCGCCGGCGCCGCGCGCTTCGCGCCGGTGCTTCAGGTAGAAATAATCGTCGCACCACTGCTTGAACTTCGGATGCAGTTCGCCGCCGAACGGCGCCAGCGCGTCATGGCACACCTGGTGAAAGTGCTTCACGTCGCCCGCGTCGCCGTAGTACGGCGTCAGGTCCATGCCGCCGCCGAACCACCATACGGGTTCGCCATCGGTATTCACGGTGCTGAAAAAGCGCACATTCATGTGCACCGTGGGCGCGTAGGGATTGCGCGGATGCAGCACCAGCGACACGCCCATCGCTTCCCATGCCTTGCCACCGAGTTCAGGGCGCGCGGCCGCGGCCGATGGCGGCAATGCGGCGCCGGTGACGTGCGAAAAATTCACGCCGCCCCGCTCGAACACATTGCCTTCCTCGATCAGGCGCGAAATGCCGCCGCCGCCCTCGGGGCGCTGCCAGGCATCGGTCAGGAAGGGCTTGCCGTCCTGCGCTTCGAGCGCCTGCACGATACGGCTTTGCAAATCGAGCAAATAAGCCTTGACGGCCGAAGGAGAGGGAGTTGACGACATCGCGTGGGCCGACGAGGCCGAAATAAAAAAGTAAGGACGGATTGTACCCTGTTACGCGTTTTTGTGATAGGGCGGCGCTTGCGCTGTGGTTTTGGGCCGGCCGCGCACACCGTCCGCGGCCAGCGCCTTCTACAGCACGCGCAATTGCTGCAGCACGGGCAGCGTGTCCCGCATGAATTCCTCGATGGCCGCGTTGAGCAGCTGCTGGTGCGCCGCCTCGTCGGCGCATGCAGCGCCATCCTTGAGCAGGCGGCGCCCGCAGCGCGCCATGGCGGTGGCCGCCTGCGCCTGCAGGGTGGTCAGGTCCGGCTGCTCCCGCTCCTGGGTCAGCAGCGAAAACAGCAGCCGGTCGATGAATTCCGTATCGATACCGCTGCCTGTCAATGGCGAGCACAGGATGCGGTAGTCGTCGCCGTAGCGCTGCTGCGCGCCGACGGTCCGGTTCAGGCGGCGCGCGGCTGCGTCGCCGCTGTCGGCGTGCGCCTGACTCGGGAAATACATCACGACCTGGCCGCCGGTGACGAGCATGGCCGCCACCTCCGCCAGGCTTTGTACGCTCTGTCCGGGCAAGGAGGGCAGTGCGGCCAGTTCGGCCAGGCTATGCGGGCCGTTGGCCAGCGCGTCGCAGACGGCGCCGTAGACCTGCTCGTTGCCTGTCACGACGCCCGCCTTGGTCTGGAAGGTAAAGGTCATTTTTGCGCGCGGTACCAGCATGGCCAGGTGCACGTCGGCGTAACATTCGGCCTGGCGCACGGCCCCCATGCGGCGCGCGCCCCGTACCAGCACGTCCTTGCGGAAGCTGGTATTGAGAAAATAGTCCTTCATCGTTTCGCGCCTGACCGCATCGGGCAGCAAGTCGATGGTGGCTTGCTGGTCGGCGTTCAGGTACAGCTCGGGAAAGGCCAAAGGCAGGTCGGCGGAGCCGGCAAAATCGAGCTTGGCGCGCGCCACATCGCGCATCACGTCGGCGTGGTACAGCGGTTCCCAGTCCTGGTTCAGATACTCATGCACGCTGTAATGGGGATCGCTGTTGATGAGCGCATTGAGGCGCGGCGCGAGTGCGGGATTGTCCGCGATGTAGCCAGCCTGCAGATTCTGCAACTGTTGCACATAGGCGATGCCAGCCTGCATTTGCATGTCGCTGCGGCCGGGGAAGCTGGCGGCAAACTCCAGCAGCAGGCGTTGCAGCGGCAGGGCGGAACTCCATCCCGGCATGGCGTTATAGCTGAGCGAAACGATGCCGCCCGGTTTCAGGTAGCGCGCGATGAAGTCGACGATATGCTGGCGGTTCTCCCGGTTGACCCAGGTGTAGATGCCATGCAGGGTAATGAAGTCGAACTGCGGCAGATCGGCCACGCGGCCCTGCGCCAATTCTTCAAAGCTGTTCTCCAGCAGGGTCAGATTGCCCAACTGTGCCTTTGCCGCCAGGGTGCGTGCGCCGGCGACATGTGCCGGATTGAAATCGTTGCCGTAGAACTGGCCGTTAGGGTTGGCGGCGGCCAGCACGTTGAGCGTCTGGCCGCGCCCGAAGCCCAGTTCAAAGTAGGTGTAGGGTTGATCCAGGGGGACCGGTTCGATGCCGTTGAGGATGCAGCTGAAATTGAGGTGATGCGGACTCAGGTCGCTGTAAAAACCGTTGGTGTACTCGATATCCGACACGTATCCTTCATTCCAGGCCATGGTTTCCCCGCATTGGTGGCAAAACGGCAGTATGCCATCATCACCGCCGGCGCGGGAAGTGCGCCGTGGTTCAGCGCGCCGGCGGCGCGGCGCCGTCCTGCTCCACGGTGACGGACAGGTCCGGTCCGGCGCCGGGCAGGCGCGCACTTTCCACGGCCTGCGCGGCGCGCTGCTGCAGGTCATGCCGTTCGGCGCCCTGCTCAGCGGTGGCGGCGGCGGGAGTGGGCACTTGCTTGCTGATCATGGCGCTGGCCGCAAAGGCCAGTACCAGCAGTATCAGCGCGGCCTTCACCCACGTTCCCGGGCGCGCATGGGCGGGCAGCTCGCGGCGGGTCTGGCGCGCGGCGGCGTCGACGATGATGACGGCCAGTTCCGAGCCGCGCTGGCGGGCGCGCAGGCGCAGCGCTTCAAATTGGGGCGCGGACAAGGTGCCTTGCCGGAGCATGTCGCACAGGGCGGCAACCGGCGAGGCGAGCAGGCGGTCCGCAGGCAAGCTGGCGTGCGCGGCGTCGCGCTGCCACTGGTCGATCAGGTCCTCGTCGTACAGGGTGTCGATGGCCTGGCGGTTGACTTGCCGCAGCGCGTCGGCGGCCAGTTGCTGGCGCTCGAGCAGGGCCGCGCCGTCATGCTGGCGCGGCAGGTCGCGCACCCGCTGCAGGAAGCCGTGCTGCGGCAGCAGGTCCGTGAGCAGCAGCCATGCCAGTGTGTCGACCAGCCCCGCGTCAGCGGCCAGCTCCGGCACGTCGATATCCTCTTCTTCGTTATGGCTGCGTTGCAGTTCGATAATGTCCAGTTCGGCGATGGCGTCGTCGAGTTCATCGTCCGTGATCAGGCCGAGCTGGCGCACCTGGGCGAGGGCGGGGTGGAGTTGGCTGGGGCTGGACATGGGCTGCATCTTAGCGCAACGCCGGTTTTCCCGGCGCGCCAATACGAACGGGGCCGGGGCGGATGACTTCCGCGCCGGCCCCGCCGTTTGCCGCAAAGCGGCGTGCTGGGTGCTTAGTGCTTCAGGCCGCGCCAGCCGATGTCGCGGCGGTACTGCGCGCCGTCGAAATGGATTTTTTCCACGGTTTCATATGCCTGCTTCTGCGCCATCTTGATGCTGTCGCCCAGGCCCACCACGCACAGCACGCGCCCGCCGTTGGTGACCAGGCGTTCGCCGTCGATGCGGGTGCCCGCATGGAAGGTGACGGCGTCCGGCGTTTCGGCCGGGATGTCGCCGATCGGCGTGCCCTTGACGGGATCGTCAGGGTAGCCGGCGGCGGCCATGACGACGCCAACGGCCGTGCGGCGGTCCCATTCCAGTTCCACTGCGTCGAGCGTGCCGTTGACGGCGTGTTCCATGACGGTGACCAGGTCGGTCTTCAGGCGCGCCATGATGGGTTGCGTTTCCGGGTCGCCCATGCGGCAGTTGAATTCCAGCGTCTTCGGCGTGCCCTTGTCGTCGATCATCAGGCCCGCGTACAGGAAGCCCGTGAACGTGATGCCGTCCTTGGCCATGCCCTGGATGGTCGGATTGATGATTTCGCGCATGACGCGCGCATGCATGGCCGGCGTGACGATCGGCGCTGGCGAATACGCGCCCATGCCGCCCGTGTTCGGGCCCTGGTCGTGATCCTTCAGGCGCTTGTGATCCTGGCTGGTGGCCAGCGGCAGGATGTTCTTGCCGTCGCACATGACAATGAAGCTCGCTTCTTCGCCGGCGAGGAATTCCTCGATGACGATGCGCGCGCCGGCGTCGCCGAACTGGTTATCGGACAGCATCATGTCGACCGCCTGGTGCGCTTCTTCCAGGGTCATGGCAACGACGACGCCCTTGCCGGCGGCCAGGCCGTCGGCCTTGATGACGATCGGCGCGCCCATGGCGTCGACGTAGGCATGCGCGGGAGCGACGTCGGAAAACGTCTGGTAGGCGGCCGTCGGGATGCCGTGGCGCTGCATGAAGGCCTTGGCGAAGTCCTTCGACGACTCCAGCTGTGCCGCTTCCTTGGTCGGGCCGAAGATTTTCAGGCCGCGCGAGCGGAACAGGTTGACGATGCCGGCCGCCAGCGGCACTTCCGGGCCGACGACGGTCAGGCCGATGTGTTCCTGCTGAACGAAGTCGGCCAGCAATTGCGGGTCGCTGATGTCGAGATTGACCAGGCGCGCATCGCGCGCGGTGCCGCCGTTGCCCGGTGCGACATACACCATCTGTATGCGTTCGGACTGGGCCAGTTTCCAGGCCAGGGCGTGTTCGCGGCCGCCAGAGCCGACTACCAGAATTTTCATAGGGACCGTTCGTTCAGTGTGGGTTGCAGGGCGGCGGTGCCGCCCTTGAGGTGTACAGCATATTTTTGCTTAGTTTTCGATCAAGGCATTCGTAAAGACTTCCTGGACGTCGTCCAGCAGTTCCAGCGCATCGATCAGTTTTTGCATCTTGACGGCGTCGTCGCCCGCGTAGACGGTTTCCGTCGCCGGCTTCATGATGACTTCGGCCACTTCGGCCTTGAAGCCGGCCGCTTCCAGCGCTTCCTTGACGGCGGCGAAATCGTGCACGGGCGTGACCACTTCGAAGCCGCCTTCTTCATCGGCGATGACGTCGTCGGCACCCGCTTCCAGGGCCGCTTCCATCAGCTTGTCTTCGTCGGTGCCCGGCGCGAACAGCAGCTGGCCGCAGTGCTGGAACATGAAGGCGACGGAGCCTTCGTTGCCCATGTTGCCGCCATTCTTGTTGAATGCGTTGCGCACCTCGGCCACCGTGCGGACCTTGTTGTCGGTCATGCATTCGACGATGACGGCCGCGCCGCCCACGCCGTAGCCTTCGTAGCGCACTTCTTCGTAGTTGGCGCCATCGACGCCGCCGCTGCCGCGGTTGATCGCGCGCTGGACGTTGTCTTTCGGCATATTGGCGTCAGCCGCCTTGTCGACGGCCAGGCGCAGGCGCGGATTGGTGATGGCGTCGGCGCCGCCCATGCGGGCCGCGACCGTGATTTCCTTGATCAGGCGCGTCCAGATTTTGCCGCGCTTGGCATCGGTGGCAGCCTTTTTATGCTTGATATTGGCCCATTTGCTATGTCCTGCCATGTCGAATCTTCCTTAGACGGGTGTTCAATTGTGGCCGACATTTTAGCATATCGGCCCCCTGCGAAGCGGCATGGCTCCGTCATCAGGATGACACAATCTGTTGCTAAAGTGACGCGCTTTCACCATATCGAGGGCGCGACATCATGGCAAGTCAAATGGACAGGCGGCAATTTCTGAAATTGGGCGGCTTTATTACGGTTTCCGTGGCCACCGTCGGCCTTGCCGCCTGCGGCAGCACCGATCACAGCGATCCTGGCGTGCCGCTGGCCTCGGGCAGCGACTGGAAATTCCCGCAAAGCGTGGCCTCGGGCGATCCGCGCGCCGACAGCGCCATGCTGTGGACGCGCGTCGTGCCAGCCGGTTTCGACGCCGTCGCGCCCGCCGTGGCCGGCAAGTCGGACGTGGCCGTGCGCCTGATCGTCAGCGCCAGCGACAATACGGCCGCCCTGGGCGGCAATACGGCCCTGGCCGGCACGCCCATCGTCGACGCCAAGCTGCCCCTGAAAGCCGATTTCGACAATACCCTGCGCCACAAGGTGACGGGCCTGCAGCCGGGCCAGGTGTATTTTTACCAGTTCATCGCCGGCGACGTGCGCTCCAACGTGGGCCGTTTCAAGACGGCGCCCGCCGCGACCAGCGACGTGTCGCAGCTGCAGTTCGCCTACCTGACGTGCCAGGACTGGAGCATCAACCATTGGGGCGCGCTGTCGCACATCGCCGCCAACGAATCGCTCGATTTCATCGTCCACCTGGGCGATTACATCTATGAAACGGTGGGCGAAGCCTTCCAGAGCGGCGCCGTGGAAAGCCGCCACGACCAGCTGAAATTGCCCGACGGCACGTATAAAAGCGGCACCTCCGGCGCGAAATACGCGACCACGGTGGCCGATTACCGCTACCTGTACAAGAAATACCGCACCGATACGCGCCTGCAAGCCGTGCACGAGCGCTTTGCCTTCATCGCCATCTGGGACGACCATGAATTCACGGACGACGCCTGGCAGGATGCCTCCACCTACGAAGGCATCGTGGCGCTTGATGGCAGCGATCTGCACCAGCCGGCCCGCCGCCGCAGCGCCAACCAGGCATGGTTCGAATACATGCCGGCCGACATCACGTTCGATGCCGCCGCGACAACGTTTCAGAACATCCAGATCTACCGCGATTTCCAGTTCGGCAAACTGATGCAGCTGGTGATGACGGACGAGCGCCTGTACCGCGCCGACCATGCGATCGCCGAATCGACGATCAACCCCGCCACGGGCAAGCCGCTGGGCAGCATCGGCAGCCGCTACCTGGTGCCGCAAGCGCTGTTCGACAGCGTGGAAGGGCAGAAAATGGCGGCCGCCGCCAAGGCTGGCGCCGATCCGCTGAGCGCCGTCGGCATGCTGGGCAGCACCCAGCGCGACTGGTGGAAAAGCAAGATGAAGGCGGCCACCTCGACCTGGAAGCTGTGGGGCAATGAAGTGTCCCTGCTGCGCATGGGCTTGAATGGCACGGATGCGATTGCCACTTTGCTGGCCCTGAGCGCGATGTCGAACGTGGGCCAGGCCATCGCCGGCACCTTGCCGCTGGTGGGCGGCAGCGTGCCGCTGGCCTCAAGCATCGTCGCCGCCTCGACGGCCGGTGCATCGCAGTCCGTGGCGCAAGCGGCGGCCATGGCGATTGCCGGCGCGGCAGCCAATGCCGGCGCGCAGGGCGCCGCTGCCGTGGGCGCCGGCTTGAGCGCGGCCCAGGCCGGCATCACGGTGGCCGCCTACAACAGCGCCACGCCTGCGGCCGCCGCGCAAGTGATCGCCTTCGGCTGGATCAAGCCCGATGTGCAGGCCAAGGGCGCGGCGTCCAGCTTTGTCGCCGCGTCGGGCCAGCAAGCGGCGCTGGCGCCGTTCTTCACGCGCTTCCTGCTCAATTGCGACCAGTGGGATGGCTACAACAGCGAGCGCAAGAATTTGATGGCGCATCTGAAAAACAACGCCATCGGCAACGTGGTCGCCATTACCGGCGATATCCACTCGTTTTTTGCCGGCACGGTCAGCGACGACTTCGACGCGGCCGGCGGCGGCACGCCCGTCATGGTGGACCTGGTCTCGGCCGGCGTCAGCTCGGATTCCTTTTTCAGCTACCTGAAGTCGGCCGCTGCCGCCATGGGCGACATCGGCACTCTCGTCAGTTATCCGTTGGCCATTCCCGTCACGGGCCTGGGCACGGTCAACCTCGACGTCAACCTGCTCGACTACACCATGGGCAAGACGGCGCCCACCGTCGACAGCCTGCTGGAGCAGTTGCGCGTGCAACTGCGCGGCGCCCTGGCCGCCAAGGGCGTGCCGGAAGCGCAGCTCGACGCAACGGTCTCTGCCGTGCAGGCTGGCTTGAAAGCGAGCACTGACTTCAGCGTGACCCTGCTGGGCCTGGCGCAGCAATTGTCCGGCCTTGGCAACAATCCGTGGATCAAGCATTTGAATACGGATGCGCAGGGCTACACGGTGGTGACCTTGACGCCAGGCAAGCTGGTGGCGCAGTTCAAGCAGGTGAATAAACTGATCGGCACGGCGGCGCCGTCGAACGTGATTGCGCGCGTGACGACGGCCACAGTGACGGCGGGCGCGGCGGCGGTGGTGGTGGCGTAAAGGGTAGGTCGGATTAGCGCGGCGATGCCGCGCGTAATCCGACAACATGGTTGGCGGGGATGGGGGGCGGGTTACGTTGCGGTGGTGTCGGGTTACGCCCTTTGGGCTAACCCGACCTACGCCCGACCTACGCCCCACCCACGCCGCCTTTCGCTTTTGCCATTACAATCTGGGCATGAGCTCCAGTTCCCCGCAAGCAACCCCTCCATCTATTCCCCGTTCCGTCTATCTCGGTGGCCTGGCCATCGCCGTGGGCGGGGCGGTGCTGTTTTCCACCAAGGCCATCGTCGCCAAGCTGCTGTACCGCTACCAGATCGACGCCGTCACCCTGATCGCCTTCAGGATGATCTTTTCGCTGCCCGTGTTCGCCGTCATCGCCTGGTGGAAGATGCGCACGGAGCCGCCGTTATCAAACAGCGACCGCTGGCGCCTCGTCGGGCTGGGCCTGGTCGGCTATTACCTGTCCAGCTATCTGGACTTCCTGGGCCTGCAATACATTTCCGTGGGGCTCGAGCGCCTGATCCTGTTTCTCACGCCCACCTTCGTGCTGCTGATTACCACCGTGTACTTCAAGCAGCGCATCAGCCGCCTGCAATGGCTGGCCTTGCTCACTTCGTATTGCGGCATCGTGCTGGTGTTCGTGCACGACTTGCAGGGCGGCGCCAGCAATGTGGCGCTCGGTTCCACCCTCGTACTGGGCTCGGCCTGTTCGTATGCCGTGTATCTGCTGGGCTCGGGCGAGCTGGTGAAACGCATCGGCTCGATGCGCCTGGTCAGCTACGCGATGTGCGTGGCCAGCTTTGCCTGCATCGCTCAATTTTTCATCCTGCGCCCCGTCGAACTGCTGATCCAGCCCATGCCCGTGTATGGCTTGTCCTTGCTCAATGGCATCTTTTGCACGGTGATGCCCGTCTTCATGACGATGATCGCCGTCGAGCGCATCGGCGCGCCCGTCGCCTCGCAGGCGGGCATGATCGGCCCCGTGTCGACCCTGTTCCTCGGTGCCATGATCCTCGACGAACCGATCACCAACTGGCAACTGGCTGGCACCAGCCTGGTATTGGCCGGTATTTACTTGCTGTCGAAAAAGAAATAATTCCTTCACTCACTGAAATGGTCCGCACCATGAAAACACGCATCGCCCTGATTGCCCACGACAAGAAAAAAGATGACATGATTACCCTGGCGGGCGAATACCTGGACTTTTTGCAGGGCTGCGAACTGTCGGCCACGGGCACCACGGGCGGCCGCCTGATCAACGAGCTGGGCCTGGCCGTCGAGCGCAAGCATTCGGGCCCGTTCGGCGGCGACTTGCAGATCGGCTCGCTGCTGGTGGAAGGCTTGATCGATTGCGTGATTTTCCTGCGCGACCCGATGACGCCGCAGCCGCACGAGCCGGACATCAACGCCCTGGTGCGCGCCTGCGACGTGCACAACGTGGCGTGCGCAACGAATCTGTCGTCGGCGCATTTGGTGCTGTCGCAGCTGCAGGCGCGGGCCAGCGCGGCCGCCTGACGTTTTTCCCGATTCTTCTTCAAGGAGCATATTGTGAGCGCAACGATTACCACCAAAGCCATTCGCGTACAGCGCGTGGGCGGCCCGGAAGTGATGGAATACGTGGACGTGGAACTGCCGCCGCCCGGCCCCGGCGAGGCGCGCGTGAAACACGAGGCCATCGGCCTCAATTTCATCGACGTATATTTCCGCACGGGCTTGTATCCGCAGCCGCTGCCGAATGGCTTGGGCGTCGAGGGCGCGGGCATCGTCGAGGCGGTGGGCGAGGGCGTCACGGAAGTGAAGGTCGGCGACCGCGTGGCGTATGCGGCGCGCATCAATGGCGCCTATGCGCAGCAGCGCAACCTGCCGGCGGCCCTGCTGCTGGTGCTGCCCGAGCGCATCGGTTTTGATACGGCCGCCGCCATGATGCTGCAAGGCTTGACGGTGCAATACCTGTTCCACCGCACGGTGGCGCTGAAGGCGGGCGATACCGTCCTGTTCCACGCGGCCGCTGGCGGTGTGGGCCTGATCGCCTGCCAATGGGCCAAGGTGCTGGGCGTGAACCTGATCGGCACGGCCGGTTCCGATGAAAAGGCGGCGCTGGCCAAGGCGCACGGCGCGGCCCACGTCATCAACTACAACACGGAAAACTTCGTCGAGCGCGTGCGCGAGATCACGGGCGGCAAGGGCGTCTCCGTGGTCTACGATTCCATCGGCAAGGACACGTTTACGGGCTCGCTCGACTGCCTGGCGCCGCTGGGCATGATGGTCAGCTTCGGCAACGCTTCCGGTCCCGTGCCGGCCTTTACGCTGAGCGAACTGGCCTCGCGCGGCTCGCTCTTCATCACGCGCCCGGCCCTGTTCAGCTATGCCTCGAACCGCGCCAACCTGGAAGAGATGGCGGCCTCGCTGTTCGGCGTCGTCAGCAGCGGCGAAGTGCAGATCGAGATCAACCAGCGCTACAGCCTGGCCAATATCGCCCAGGCGCACGCGGACCTGGAAGGGCGCAAGACGACCGGTTCGACCATCATCGTGCCATGAGCGGCCCACATGACGGCGCGCCGAAGTTCGGCCGCCTGCTGCTCGTGCTGTTATTGGCCGTGGCCCTGATCGGCGCGCTCACCTTTGCCGCCGAGGCGTATTACTCATAGGCATAAAACAGGCATGAAAAAACCGGCTGGCGCATCGCTGCACCAGCCGGTTTTTTTGTCTTGCCACGAAATTATTCTATTTTCACTTCGACCTTGCGTGGCACGCCGCTCTGGCCGGGGAAGTCGGCAAAGGCGCTCGCCACCATGGCGGGCATCACTTGCGACGTGGCGCGCTTGTTGCTGGTCGATTGCACGGTCACGTCGTACAGTTTCTTGCCGCTGCGGTCATTGATCGTCACACGCAATTCGCGTTCGTACTTATGGCGTACGCTCTCTTCCATTTCCAGCGGGCCATACCAATAGGGGTTGTAGCCGAAGCGGCCATAGCCTGGCCATGCGCCGTAGCGGTAGCCGTAGCGGCCAGGCCAGTAGCCAGGACCATACCAGAATGGGTCGGTGGCTTGCAGCACGCGCTCAGGATAGTCGACGGTGGAAAAATGCATTGCCACGCGCAAATTGGCTGCCGCAGGGCCGGAAGCCTCGCCGAAGCCGTGCTTGGCCAGTTCCGCGCGCACCAGGTTCTGGTAGCTGCGGTATTCCAGCGTGTCATTTTCGGCATCTGGCGTTTCAAACGCATACGATTTGTCCTGCAATTGCGCAGGCCACTCATGGAAGACGGTCACATCGCTGCGTATGGTGGTGGCGCATCCGGTCAGCAACACGGTCAATGCGGCCATCATGATGGTGAGATATCGTTTCATTGCATGACCTCCTGATTAGTAGACGCAATTCATCGCTTAGTATTATAAGAATAGTTCTATTTGTTTCTATTCATTATTACAGAATGTTACCTGGTATGTCGGCGTGTAAGGGAATCCAACATTCCTGAGCTGAATCGCGACTATCGGGGGGCTGGTGTTGGTAAAATAGGCTTTTGCCTCCGCTCCCACCCAAATCCCTATGCGCACAGACAGCCCTCAGACGATTTACCGCAAAGATTACACGCCGCCCAGCTTCCTGGTCGACAGCGTCGAACTTGGTTTCGATCTTGATCCCGCCCGCACAGTGGTGGCGAGCCGGATCCGCATGCGCCACAACCCGGCCAGCACCAGCCGCAGCATCGAATTGCACGGCGAACACATCGAACTGGTGATGGTGCGCCTGAACGGCAAGCAGCTGAAACCGTCGCAATACAAGCTGACGGCCGGCATGCTGACCATCCCCAAGGCCCCGGACGATGTTACGCTCGATATCGAGACCGTGCTGGCGCCGCAGGACAATACCTCGCTGTCCGGCCTGTACGTGTCGAACCATAATTTCTTCACGCAGTGCGAAGCGGAAGGCTTCCGCCGCATCACCTTCTTCCCGGACCGCCCGGACGTGATGGCCAAGTACACAGTCATGCTGCGCGCCGACAAGGAACACTATCCGGTGCTGTTGTCGAACGGCAACCTGATCGAAGAGGGCGACCTGGGCGACGGCCGCCATTACGCCAAGTGGGAAGACCCGTTCAAGAAGCCGTCCTACCTGTTCGCCCTGGTCGCCGCGCGCCTGGTATGCCAGGAAGAGCGCTACACGCTCCAGTCCGGCCGCGAAGTGCTGCTGCAGGTGTGGGTGGAAGAGGGCAACCTCGATAAGACCGATTACGCCATGCAGTCGCTGAAAAACTCGATCCGCTGGGACGAGGAACGCTTCGGCCTGGAGCTGGACCTCGATCGCTTCATGATCGTCGCCGTGGGCGACTTCAACATGGGCGCCATGGAAAACAAGGGCCTGAACATCTTCAATACCAAGTACGTGCTGGCCAATCCGCGCGTGGCGACCGACGTCGATTACGCGGGCATCGAAGCGGTGGTGGGCCACGAGTACTTCCATAACTGGACCGGCAACCGCGTGACGTGCCGCGACTGGTTCCAGCTGTCGCTGAAGGAAGGCTTGACCGTGTTCCGCGACCAGGAATTCTCGGCCGATATGATCGGCACGGACACGGGCCGCGCCGTCACGCGCATCGACCAGGTGCGCACCCTGCGCCAGGCGCAGTTCCCCGAAGACGCGGGCCCGATGGCCCATCCCGTGCGTCCCGACTCTTTCGTCGAGATCAATAACTTTTATACGGTCACCATCTACGAGAAGGGCGCCGAAGTGGTGCGCATGTACCAGACCCTGGTCGGCCGCGACGGTTTCCGCAAGGGCATGGACCTGTATTTCGAGCGCCACGATGGCCAGGCCGTGCAGTGCGACGACTTCCGCGCCGCCATGGCGGACGCGAATGGCCGCGACTTTACCCAGTTCGAACGCTGGTACAGCCAGGCCGGCACGCCCGTCGTCACCGCTTCCACGCGCTACGACGCCGCCAGCCGGACGTTCGAGCTGACCCTGGCGCAAAGCTGCCCCGCCACGCCGGGCCAGCCGAAAAAACTGCCTTTCCACATTCCCGTCACCGTTGGCTTGCTGGCTGCCGATGGCAGCGACCTGCCGCTGCACGTGGATGGCGTGGCGTCGAACGGCGCTGCCAGCGTCGTGCTGGAATTGACGCAGGCGTCGCAGACCTTCCGTTTCACGCATGTGACGGAAGAACCCGTGCCATCGCTGCTGCGCGATTTTTCCGCGCCCGTGGTGCTCGAATACGGCTATACCGATGCGGAGCTGCTGCACCTATTCCGCCACGACAGCGATCCCGTGAACCGCTGGGAAGCGGGCCAGCGCCTGGCCATGGAGCGCCTGCTGAAACTGACCGCCGCCGTCGCCGCCGGCGAGACCCTGGCGCTGGACGACACCTTCATCGCAGCGCAGCGCGCCTTGCTGGCCGACGACACCCTCGATCCTGCCTTCCGCGAGCTGGCCCTGATCCTGCCGTCGGAAACCATCATCGCCGAGCGCATGGCGCAAGTCGACCCGCAGGCGATCCATGCGGCGCGCCAGTTCATGCGCCGCACCATCGCGGCAGCCCTGAAACCTGAATTGCTGGCGCAATACCACGCCAACCAGACGCCGGGCGACTACAGCCCCGACGCCCTGTCGGCCGGCAAGCGCGCGCTGAAAAACCTGGCCCTGTCGTATCTGCTGATCGCGCCCGAAGCGGCGGAGCTGGATCTGGCGCGGCTGCAGTTCGACAATGCCGGCAACATGACGGACCGCGCCGCGGCGCTGGCGGCGCTGATTCATTCCGGCTCGCAGCCGCATGCGCAGGCGGCCTTGACCAGCTTCTATACCGACTTCGAGAACGAAGCGCTGGTGGTCGACAAGTGGTTCGCCATGCAGGCGGCCGCGCCGACGACCGACGTGCAAGCCGTGCGCCAGCTGATGACGCATCCGGCCTTCACCTTGAAGAATCCGAACCGCGCGCGCAGCCTGATCTTCAATTTCACCAACGGCAATCCATCGCAATTCCATGCGTCCGACGGCAGCGGCTACGCCTTCTGGGCCGAGCAGGTCATCGCGCTCGACGCCTTGAACCCGCAAGTGGCCGCGCGCCTGGCGCGCTCCATGGAGCGCTGGCGCCGTTACGTGCCGGCGCTGCAAAACCACATGCGCACGGCGCTGGAGCAAGTCGCCGGCCAGGCCAGTTTGTCGAACGACGTGATGGAAGTCGTTTCCAAGGCATTGGCCAATTGACGGCTGTCGGATGACGCCCTGCGGGCTGATCCGACCTACACGGCGTCATGATTTCGTAGGTCGGCTTGGCGCCAACGGCGCGCAAGCCGACAATCACCGCACGAGACGTATTTAAAACACTAACTAAGGGGTTTCATGAAACGCATCAGTCTTACGCAATACCTGGTTGAAGAGCAGCGCTCGAACAACAGCATTCCGGCCGAACTGCGCCTGCTGATCGAAGTCGTCGCGCGCGCCTGCAAAACCATCAGCCACGCCGTCGGCAAGGGCGCCCTCGGGGAAGTGCTGGGCACGGCCGACACGGAAAACGTGCAGGGCGAAGTACAGAAAAAACTCGACATCATCTCCAACGAGATTTTGCTCGAAGCGAACGAATGGGGCGGCCACCTTGCGGCCATGGCGTCGGAAGAAATGGAATCGATCCACCCGATCCCAAACCGCTATCCGAAGGGCGAATACATGCTGCTGTTCGACCCATTGGACGGCTCGTCGAACATCGACGTCAACGTCTCGATCGGCACCATTTTCTCGGTACTGAAGGCGCCGGACGGCATGGGGCAGCCGACGGAGAAGGATTTCATGCAGGCGGGCAGCAAGCAAGTGGCGGCCGGTTACGCCGTGTACGGCCCGCAAACCATGCTGGTGCTGACCTTCGGCAATGGCGTGAATTGCTTCACCCTGGACCGCGAAATGGGTTCGTGGGTGCTCACGCAAAGCAATATGCAGATTCCGCCGACGACGAAGGAATTCGCCATCAATATGTCGAACGCGCGCCACTGGCATCCGCCCGTGAAGCGCTATGTCGACGAACTGCTGGCCGGCGACACGGGCCCGCGCGGCACCAATTTCAACATGCGCTGGATCGCCTCGATGGTGGCCGACGTGCACCGCATCCTGAACCGCGGCGGCATCTTCATGTACCCGGCCGACCTGCGCGACACCTCGATGCCGGGCAAGCTGCGCCTGATGTACGAAGCGAACCCGATGGCCTTCATCGTCGAGCAAGCCGGCGGCGCGGCCACCGACGGCCAGCAGCGCATCATGGACATCGCCCCGCACAAGCTGCACCAGCGCGTGCCCGTTTTCCTCGGCTCGAAGGACGAAGTGGCCCGCGTCACCGCGTATCACGCCGAGTAAAAAAGCCGCACTTTTCCACGATTTTCAGCGGCCCGCAGCCGGGCTGCTAAAAAAATGCAAAAAAGTTCGCGTTGACACTAGCAAATTTTGTGCATTGTTTGTAGAATGTGGGTCTTCGCCGTTGTAGCTCAGTTGGTAGAGCAGCACATTCGTAATGTGAAGGTCGCCAGTTCGATTCCGGCCAACGGCACCAGGTTTCATCAGAAAGCCCGCTGACTTGCAAAAGTCAGCGGGTTTTTTGTTTTTGTCACTGTTATCTTTCCTGCTTCAAATCCACTGATCGTTCTCCAAAGTGCGCTCGCCCGCGTCGCCGTCGCCCGTGTTGACCACGCCGCGCGGCTCGATCAGCAGCAGCCTGGTTTCGGCGAGGGCGCACGGTTTATGTTCGACACCCTTGGGCACCACGGCCATCTGGCCGGCAGTGAGCACGATGGCGTGTCCTTCCGCGTAGCCGGGGCCGCGCAGGGCGATGCGCAATTCGCCGTCCAGCACGATGAAGGTTTCATCCGTATCGGCGTGCCGGTGCCATTGGAATTGGCCCAGTACCTTGACGACCTTGAATTGGTAGTCATTCATTTCGGCGATGACGCGCGGCTGCCAGTGCCCCTCCAACAGGGAGACCTTGCCTGCCAGGTCGATGGACCGGCCCTGGCCGCGCGTGGTGGTGGTGATAGTCATGCTGTGCTCCGTTCAAGTGGCGATACAGCCAGAATACGCAGGCGCCTGCCGGCCGTATTGAACGATCGTGGGTGTTTTCAGCCTTGGCCGCTGGCGTAGCGCAGCCAGCGGCCAGGCGTCAGTCCATGGGTCTTCAGGAAATGCCGCGTCATGTGGCTCTGGTCGGCAAAGCCTGCGGCCATGGCGGCCGAGGCGAGCGTGCTGCCTGCCAGCAGCAGGCGCCGCACCATTTCCAGGCGCCGCATCGTCAGATAGCGGTACGGGCTGGTGCCGTAGAAGACGCGAAAGTCGTGCGACAGGCTCCAGCGGTCGCGTCCCGTTGCCGCTTCAAGCTGCGCCAGCGTGACGGCGTGGGTGCAGTGCGCCTGCAAATAGTCGCGCGCGCGCCGCGCCGCCAGGAAGTCGCCTTTTGGACGTTGCGCCGGCGTGCCGGCCGCCGCCGCCAGCGCATGCGCCAGCTCGGCCAGCGCCTCGCTCTGCTCCAGCGCTTCGAGCGGGCGGCCGTCGTGCGGCAGCAAGGCGGACGTGGCCGCCGCCAGGCGGGGATCGGTCGACACGCCGCCTTCAATGAAGGGCAGCGCGCGTCCGCCCAGCACATCCTGGAACAGCGCCGGTTCGATATACAGCATGCGGTAGCGGAAGCCGGCGTCGGTGCCCGCCTGGCCATCGTGCGCCTCGTCCGGGTGCAGGATCATGGTATTGCCGGGCAGGCTGTCGCGCTGGCCGCGGCGGTAGCTGAAACGCTGCACGCCCGCCAGCGTGCGGCCGATGGCGTAAGTGTCGTGGCGGTGCATGGCATAGGCCTTGCCCTTGAACCATGCCTCGATGCGTTCGACCCCTTGTACCGGTTCGGCGCACTTGACCCAGTCGCTGCGCGCTGGCGCTGGTGCTCGCTTCATGGTGTTTGTCTTTGGATGCCCGCCCTGGTTGCCGATTGCTGACTGTACCCGCCGCGCGCGGGGTTGTCCACGAAAACCGCCGTATTGGAAATCGTGGCTCAGAAATTGTGCCGGATTCCCAGCGCCACGCCCGACAAGGTGGCGCCCTTGGTTGCTGCGTCGCGTCCCAGGCTGTTGATGGCAAAGTCGGCGACGCCGTTGCTGCCGTTGGCCAGGCACGTGTAGTAGGCATACAGGCTGCTGCGTTTCGACAGCTGGTAGTCGTAGCCGGCGGTGGCGTGGGTGGCGCCCGTACCGGTTCCCGCGCGCACCGTGCCGATGGTTTCCAGCGCGCCGCCGCTGGCGCTTTGGGCATGCGCCAGGCCGAAACGCAAGCCATGGGGACCGAACTGGCGCGTGGCGGAAAAGTAGGCCGTGCGGCGGCGCAGCTCACCCGTGGGCGTCGCATAGCGCAGGCTTTCCACTGCCACCGCCAGTTGCGTGGCGCTGTCGATCCGCCAGGCGATCGCCAGCTTGCTGCCACGGTCGGTCAGCCCGCGTCCCTGGTAGTCGTGATGGTCTTCCTGCGCCAGGGTGGCGTACAGGGCGCCGCCGTCGTAGATCAATGCGGCCGAAGTCAGTGCCGGATGCGCGCCGCTGGCGGGCCGCTCTTCCCCCATGCCGCGCGCCACGCGCAGCGACCAGCCTTGCCATGGCGGCGACCAGTAATGCAGGCTATTCTGCTGGCGCCGGTCGAACGAGTAGGTGTTGCTGGTATTGCTATCGTTCGAGGCGGAGCCATTGCCCATCAAGCTCATGTAGCCGGCCGTTGTGGGGTAGAACGGGTCGAGCGCGGATGTGGCGCTGTTGTAGGGCAGGGTCCAGTTGCCGCCAAACAGCGTGCCCCACGGTCCGGCAATGCCGACGCGCGTGTCGCGCGCGGCCAGGCTGCCGGCGCCCGAGTCGGGTGCCAGGGTGCCCTCGACCTGGAACAGCGCCTGCCAGCCGCCGCCCAGGTCTTCGCTGCCGCGAAAACCGAGCACGGAGCGGTTGTTGGAG
This sequence comes from Janthinobacterium sp. HH106, assembly GCF_001758725.1. Taxonomy (NCBI): domain Bacteria; kingdom Pseudomonadati; phylum Pseudomonadota; class Betaproteobacteria; order Burkholderiales; family Oxalobacteraceae; genus Janthinobacterium; species Janthinobacterium sp. HH106. Next base: position 166,118 of record NZ_LRIC01000001.1, read on the forward strand.
ACGCGCTGCACGCTGTCGCCGCTGCCGGACGAGTGCAGCGTTTCGAGCGCCACGTTCAGGCGGCCGTACAGCTGCACGTTTTCCTGCGCCTGGCTGGGCAGGGCGGCCGCCAGCGCCAGGGCGCCTGCAGCGCATGAGAATGCACGCATCACCATGCCTCAAAACGCAAAGCAGCTGCACCCCAGCGCGCCCCAGAAGCCGGAGTGGCTGGAGACGGGCACGGAACTCTTGCGCGCCACGTCGTGGGCGTGGGCGTGCACGCCGCAGGCGCCCTGGCACTGGTGCTGTTGCATGGCGCTGGTCTTTTGCGGCGGCGCGGCGCGGTAGTGGCCGGCCACGTTTTTCACGGGCGACCAGTCGGGCAGCACCGGGATGGCTGGCGGCGCCAGATGGGAAAATTCCGCCTGGCCGTAGACGATCTTGCCGCCGACGATGGTGAGCACCGATTCGATCGACTTGATCGCCTCTTCATCGATGCTGAAAAAATCCGCGCTCAGCACGGCCAGGTCGGCCAGCATGCCTTCCTGGATGCGGCCCTTCTTGCCTTGCTCGCTCGAGAACCAGGCGCTGCCCGCCGTCCACAGTTCCAGCGCCGTGTCGCGCGACAAACGGCTGCCCGCGTCGTACAGGCGCAAGCCGCCCACGGTGCGGCCCGATACCAGCCAGTACAGCGCCGTCCACGGGTTGTAGCTGGCGACCCGGGTGGCGTCCGTGCCGCCGCCCACGGGCACGCCCGAGGCCAGCATGCGGGCGATCGGCGGCGTGGCCTTGGCCGCTTCCGCGCCGTAGCGGTCGACGAAGTATTCGCCCTGGAAGGCCATGCGGTGCTGGATGGCGATGCCGCCGCCCAGCGCCTTGACCCGGTCGATGTTTTTCGGCGTGATGGTTTCGCAGTGGTCGAACATCCAGTGCAGGCCGTCGAACGGGATATCGCGGTTGACCTTTTCAAAGACCGTCAGCATGCGGTCGATCGATTCGTCGTAGGTGGCGTGCAGACGGAAGGGCCAGCGTTTGGAGACCAGGTGACGCACCACCTTTTCCAGTTCGTCGTCCATGCCGGGCGCCAGGTCCGGGCGCGGCTCAAGGAAATCTTCGAAGTCGGCGGCGGAAAACACCAGCATTTCGCCGGCGCCGTTATGGCGGTAGTAATCGTCGCCCTGGCCCGGCGTGACCATCTCCGTCCATTTTTCAAAATCCTCCAGTTCGCGGCCCTTGTTTTGCGTGAACAGGTTGTAGGCGATGCGGATGGTCAGCTGCTCCTTTTGCGCCAGTTCCTCGACCACCGCGTAGTCTTCCGGATAATTCTGGAAGCCGCCGCCCGCATCGATGGCGCTGGTGATGCCGAGGCGGTTCAGTTCGCGCATGAACTGGCGCGTGGAATTGACTTGCAGTTCGCGCGGCAAGGTCGGGCCCTTGGCCAGGGTCGCATACAGTATCATCGCGTTCGGCCGCGCGATCAGCATGCCGGTCGGGTTGCCCGATGCATCGCGCACGATCTCGCCGCCGGGCGGGTTCGGCGTATTTTTGTCGTAGCCGACCACGCGCAAGGCGGCGCGGTTCAAGAGGGCGCGGTCGTACAGGTGCAGGATGAAGACGGGGGTATCGGGCGCGGCCGCGTTGATTTCGTCCAAGGTCGGCATGCGCTTTTCCGCGAACTGGAATTCGTTCCAGCCGCCGACCACGCGCACCCACTGCGGGTTCGGCGTGCGCAAGGCCTGATCCTTGAGCATGCGCAGGGCGTCGGCCAGCGAGGGCACGCCTTCCCAGCGCAGTTCCAGGTTGTAGTTCAAGCCGCCTCGGATCAGGTGCAGGTGCGAGTCGTTCAGGCCGGGAATGACGGTGCGGCCACCGAGGTCGATCACGCGGCTGTCCGGCTTGCGGTGGCGCATGACGTCGTCGGCATCGCCGACGGCGAGGAATTTGCCGTCGGCGATGGCCACGGCGCTCGCCTGCGGGCACGACTTGTCGACGGTGTGGAAGCAGCCGTTGATCAGTATCAGCGGCGCGGCGGAGGAAAGGGTCGGTTCGGTCATGATGCGGCTCCATGGTGGCAATGCGGGGGGAGGCCGGGGCGCGGCCAGGATCTGCGGTCAGTGTAGCCCAGGGCCCGGGAGCGGACACGGGTCAAAAGATCAGGTATGGCAGGTATGGCGGCGCGCCGACTGGTCTAAGGGCGGGTGCGGCGGCGCGCGACATGGATTACCATGCCGGCAGTAGCGGCTGGGCATGCGTCCGGATGCATTTTTTATCGCGGTTTACCGCATCGCAGGGAGTCCTCATGGATCAAGCACCACACAGCCGTTTATACGGCACCAGCCTGGGCTTTTTGGCCGGGTATGTCGATACGCTGGGCTTTATCGCCCTGTTCGGCCTGTTTACCGCCCATGTCACGGGCAACTTCGTGCTGATCGGCGCCGCGCTGGCCGAACCGACGCGCATCCCCATCCTGCTGAAAATCCTCGCCTTTCCCGCTTTTATCGCCGGCATCGTCGTCACGCGCCTGATGGTGCTGGCCATCGAGCGCCGCGGCGGTCCGGCGCTGACCCTGGCCTTCCTGCTGCAATGGATCTTGCTGGCTGGTTTCATGGTGTTCGGCGTGCTGGCCGAGCCGGTCGGCAAGGAAGTGGGCACGCTGGCGATGCTGGCCGGCTTGCTGGGCACGGCCGCCATGGGCGTGCACAGCGCCACCAGCCGTCTGCTGCTGGCGCATCTGGCGCCCACCTCCATGATGACGGGGAACGTGACGCAGATCGTGCTCGACACCGTCGACGTGCTGCGCGGCGCGGCCGATGGGGGCACGCGTGCGCGCTGCGGGAAGTTTTTCTGGCCGCTGCTGGCCTTTGCGCTGGGCGCCATCGCTGCCGGCTTTGGCTACCTGGTCTTCGGTTTCGCGGCGCTGGCCGTGCCGCTGGTGCTGCTGGGCGGCCTGATCGTGGTGGAGCAGCGTAGCGGTCGGACCGCCGTGCCCGTGTCCTGACAGCCGCCATGCGCGCCTTCCTGCTGTGGCTGATGTTCATGCTGGCCAGTCCTTGCGGGCTGGCCATCGATGCCGCACGCGGTATCCATCAGCTGCAGCACACGCGCTGGACGGCCAGTGACGGCGCGCCCGACGATATCATCGTCATGGCACAGGGCAATGACGGTTTCCTGTGGCTGGGCACGCATGCGGGCGTGCGCCGTTTCGACGGCTTGCGCTTCGAGCCCGTGCGCGTGCGCCAGGGCAGCTTTCCCGATACGGTGGCGCTGGCGCTCAAGCGCGCCGCCGACGGCGGCATGTGGATAGGCTGGCAAGTGGGCGGCATCAGCCACGTCAAGGATGGCGTGGTGCGCAATTATGCCGAGCCGCAGGGCGTGCAGGCGGGCGCCATCTGGGGCTTTGCCATCGGCGGCGACGGCGCCGTGTGGGCGGCCGGCGTGTCCGGCATCTCGCGCTTCGATGGCCGGCGCTGGCAGGCGATGGGACCGGCGCAGGGCTACACGGCGCAAAAGGCGTCCGCCGTGTTTGCCGACCGCGATGGCCGCATCGCCGTGTTCAGTGAAAAAGGCCTGTTCATATGGCAGGCGACGCAGTCGCGCTTCGCGCCGCCCATCGGCCGGCTCGACCTGCGCGCGCCGCCGCAGCAGGGGCCGGACGGCCGCATTTATTTGCTGGAGATGCGCGGCATCCGCATCATCGAGTCGCTGGAACGCTACGAGCAGCTCGATCATCGGTGGATTTACCGCGATACGAGCGGCACCAGCGGCAGCATGCTGGTCGACCGCGCGGGTACCTTGTGGTTCGACAGCCAGTACGGCTTGCACCGCACGCGCAGCGGCGGCGCGCTGGCGCCGGGGCAGCTGGGCATCAGCAGCGACACGGAATCGTTCCTGCCGCGCGATGGCTTGAGCAATGTCCTCGTCGGCTCCATGTGCGATGACAATGAAGGCAATGTCTGGGTTTCCACGTACGGCGGCCTGGACCGTTTCCGCCAGGCCGCGCCCGTGGTCCTGCGCACGCGTGCCGCGCCCGATGTGGCCGAAGTGTTCCGTACCCAGGAAATGCTGGCCGGGCCGGCAGGCGCGATGTGGCTGTCGCGCGACGACGTCCTGGGGCCGCTGCTGCTGGCGCGGGCCGACGGCACGGTGCTGCGCGCGCCGCGCCTGGGGCCCGTCAGCGCCATCCTGGCAGCGCCAGGCGGCCTGTGGGTGGCGGCCCGCGCGGGCCTGCAGCAGCTGGCCGGCGAGGATGGGCGCGTGCTGCGCACGATCGCCTATCCATCGGGCGCGGCCGCGGTCAAGCGCATGCGCGCCGGCGTGCTCGCGCCCGATGGCAGCATCTGGGGCGTGTTCAGTGGCGCCGGGGTTTTCCAGTACCGCGACGGGGCCTGGCGGCGCGAACCGCTGCTGCCCGATGGCGGCGCGAAAGTGCCGCTGGCGCTGCTGGCCGACGCGGCCGGGCGCCTGTGGCTGTCGTATGCCGATGGCAGCGTCGCCATGCTGGAAAAGGGGCGGCTGCGCACCTTCGGTCCCGCGCAGGGCCTGGACCTGGGCAAGATTCCCATGCTGATCGAATATCACGGGCAGGTGTGGGCAGGCGGGCAGCGTGGCGTGGCGCTGTGGCGCGGCGGCCGTTTCGTTACCCTGCGCAGCGAGCCGGCCAGCGCCACCGAGGGCGTGGTGGGCCTGCTGCGCGCGCGCGACGGCAGCCTGTGGCTCAATCACGGCAGCGGCGCCGCGCACATCTCCGCCGCGCAAGTGGACCTGGCGCTGCGCGACCCCGCCCATGCCATGCGCGCCACCTCGTACGACGCCGTCGATGGCTTGAACGGCAGCATCGGCATGCTGCACAACCGCTCGGTGGCCGAAGCGGACGATGGCAAGATCTGGTTTTCGCGCCAGAGCGCGACGTTCTGGATCGATCCGCGCCAGGCGCTTGCGGCCTTGCCGGCGCCGCGCGTGGAAATCGGCGCGCTGCTGGCAGACGGCCGGCGCGTCGATCCGCCCGCAAGTGCCGGCCTGCAGCTGGCGGCCGGCACGCGCGACGTGCAATTCCATTACAACGCCGCCAGTCTGGGCACGCCGGAGCGTTTGCAGTTCCGCTACCGGCTCGACGGCTACGATACGCAGTGGCAGCAGGCGGGCGGGCGGCGCCTGGCGCAGTACACGGGCCTGGGTCCGGGCAGCTACCGCTTCGAAGTAATCGCGGCGAATGGCGACGGCGTGGACAGCGCTGTGGCGCAACTGCCGTTCCGCGTGCTGCCCGCCTTTTACCAGACATGGTGGTTCCGCAGCCTGTGCGCGGCGCTGCTGCTGGCCGCCGCGTACGGCGCCTACCGCTGGCGGCTGCGCCAGCACGCCGCGCGCCTGCAGGTGCGGATGGAGGCGCAACAGGCCGAGCGCGAACGCATCGCGCGTGAGCTGCACGATACCCTGCTGCAGGGCACGCAGGCGATGATCCTGCACTTTCACAATGCCAGCATGGCCATCGCCGAGGATGATCCCGCGCGCGCCGCCATGCTGCGCGCGCTCGACGATGCCGACCGCATGCTGGGCGAGGGGCGCGACCATGTGCACGACCTGCGCGCCGGCGACGATGGCGGCGCGCGCTGGAGCGCCATCCTGCGGCGCGAAGGCGAACGGCTGGCGGCGCAGCACGGCATCGTGTTCCGCTATGCGGAGGAGGGCGAGGCGCGCATGCTGCATGCGCGCGCCGCGCACGAAATCTACCGCATCGCCAGCGAAGCGCTGCGCAATGCCTTCCAGCACGCGCGTGCGCAGGTGGTCGAGGTGGCGGTGCGCTATGCGCGCGGCGGCATCGAACTGGTCGTGCGCGACGATGGCCAGGGCTTGCCGCCGGTGGTCGCGGCGAACGGACAGATTCCCGGACACTGGGGCATGCCCGGCATGCGCGAGCGCGCCGCCAGGCTCGGTGCGCGCCTGTCCGTGGACGGGCGCGACGGGTGCGGCACGCAGTGGCGCCTGCGGGTACCGGCGCGGCGCGCCTGGCCTGCGGCGCACGGGACCTTGCGACGCTGGTGGCAGCGCTGGCGCCGTTCAGGCGTCGAGGATGCCGCGCCGTAGCGCGATGGTGACGGCATGGGTGCGGTCCCTGGCGCCCAGCTTGGCCAGGATGGTGCTCATGTGCGCTTTGACGGTTTCTTCCTTGATCTGCAGCAGGGCGCCCGTCTCGCGGTTGGAATTGCCTTGCGCGACCTGCTTGAGCACGTCCAGTTCGCGGTTCGACAGCACGTCGCTGCAGGCATACAGGGCCAGCTCCGCCTCGATCTCGGGCGTGATGTGGCGCCGTCCCGCGTGCACGTTCTGTATCGCCGCCAGCAATTCGTGGCGCAGCGCGCTTTTCAGCACATAGCCGCACGCGCCCGCGCGGATGGCGCGCAGCACCTGCGTATCGCCCTTGTAGGTGGTCAGCACGATGATGCGCGCTTGCGGATGGCGCGCGCGGATGGCGCCGATGGCATCGAGGCCGCTCATGCGCGGCATCTGCAAATCCATCAGCGTGACATCGGGCTGCAGCGCGTCAAATTGCTGCACCGCCTGCTGGCCATCGGTGGCCTGGCCCACCAGCGCCACGCCGGGAAAGGCGCGCAGCAGGGCCGCGATGCCATCGAGCAGCAATTGGTGGTCGTCGGCGATGAGCACGCGTATCGCTGCCGTATCGCTGCGCATGACGTTGCCTGGCAAAGAGGAGTGATCGATCAAGAGTCGTCGGAAGATGGTAAGCAAAAGGTATTTTACCGCAGCGCCCGCCAGCCTGCAGAGGGGGATTGCTCGGGGGGAGCCTATATTTAGATAGTGGTGCGGGCACGCCGCCAGGCATACGATGCACGGCAGTACCCACTCAACCCTTTCTTCATGGATGACATCATGACCAATCCGAAACTGGAAGTCCTTACCCCCGACAATTGCCAGATCATCTTCATCGACCAGCAGCCGCAAATGGCGTTCGGCGTGCAGTCGATGGACCGCCAGGCGCTGAAAAACAATACCGTGGGCCTGGCCAAGGCCGCCAAGGTGTTCAACATCCCCACCATCATCACCACGGTGGAAACGGAAAGCTTCTCCGGCCACACCTATCCGGAACTGCTGGACGTCTTCCCCGGCAAGGATATCCTCGAGCGCAGCTCGATGAATTCGTGGGATGACCAGAAGGTGCGCGATGCGCTGGCCGCCAACGGCAAGAAAAAAGTCGTCGTTTCGGGCCTGTGGACGGAAGTGTGCAACAACAGCTTCGCCCTGTGCGCGATGCTCGAAGGCGATTACGAGATCTACATGGTGGCCGATGCATCGGGCGGCACTTCGAAGGAAGCGCACGACTACGCCATGCAGCGCATGATCCAGGCCGGCGTGGTGCCCGTGACGTGGCAGCAGGTGCTGCTGGAATGGCAGCGCGACTGGGCCCACAAGGCGACCTATGATGCCGTCATGGCCATCGTGCGCGAACATTCGGGCGCCTACGGTATGGGCGTCGATTATGCCTACACGATGGTGCACAAGGCGCCGCAGCGCATCCATGGCGAACACGCCACCCTGGCGCCGGTGCCGGCCAGGTAAACGCCGCACGGCCATGCCATGCGCCGCGCGCCTGACCGCGCGCGGCGTTTTTTTTATTGAAAGGAATGCGCCATGAAGTTATATGTGATTTCGCTGGCCGTGGGCTTGCTGGTTGGCATCATCTATGCCGTCCTGCAGGTACGCTCGCCGGCGCCGCCAGCCATTGCCCTGATCGGCCTGCTGGGCATGCTGATCGGCGAACAGATCGTCCCCAGCGTCAAGCGCCTGATGGCGGGCGAAGCCGTGACGGTATCGTGGCTGCGCAGCGAATGCGTGCCGAAGATCAGCGGCGTGGAAGCGAAACCGACAGTGGCCAAGGCCCGGTCGCAGCAGCAGGACGACGGCGCCGCCTGAACCCCGCCTGCCGATTCAAAACGCTAGAACGCGCCCAGCAAGCCGCGCCGGGCGGCCACCGTGGCCGCCTCGGTGCGGCTTGATACGTTGAGCTTGGTCAAAATATTATTTACGTGAAATTTGACGGTGCCCACCTCGATGCCGGCGCTGCGCGCGATCATCTTGTTGCTCTTGCCCGCAGACAGGTGCAGCAGGATGTCGTGCTCGCGTTTCGACAGGCGGTTCGCCTCGATGCGGCCGGCCTGCTGCGCCGCCAGTTCCGGCGGCAGATAGTGCCTGCCGGCGGCCACCTGGCCGATGCATTGCGTCAGTTGCAGGAAGCCGGAATCCTTCAGCAGGTAGCCGCGCGCGCCGGCGCGCAGGGCCCGGTGCACGCTGTCCTCGCCCTGGTAGGTGGTGAGGATGACGATCTTCGCTTGCGCATCGTCCGCGCAGATGCGCTCGATCGCCTCGACGCCATGCATTTCCGGCATGTTCAAATCCATCAGCACCACGTCGGGCCGCAGCTCCCGGTACAGCGCCACGGCGGCGTGGCCCGTGCCGGCCTGGCCCAATAAGCGCAAGCCGGGCAGTGACGCGATCAGCGAGGCCAGGCCGGCCAGGATCAGCGGGTGGTCGTCGGCGATCAGCAGCGAAATAGGGGCAGCGTTGTCGCGGGGCGTGTGCATGCTTGTGCTCATGGTGCTGGCAGGGTGAAGTGGAAGACTGTGCCATGGGGCGCGCCGGGCGCATGCCACAGGCGGCCGCCATGCGCGTCGAGGATGCGGCGGCAGATGGCCAGGCCCATGCCCATGCCGTCCGGCTTGCTGGAATACAGGTCGTGGTACAGGCGGCCGACCGCCTGCGGCGCGATGCCGGCGCCATTGTCGGCGATGCTGAAATGCTGCACGCCCTCATCGAGGCGCGAGGACAGCAGCACCGTGCGCGGCCGGCCACGGGTGCCCTGCAGGGCTTCGATGGCGTTCATCAGCAGGTTCAGGAGGACTTGCCGGAATTGCACCGGGTCGGCATGCAGCAGCGGGCGGCCCGGCGCCAGCCGCGTTTGCAGGTCGATGGCGTGGCGTTGCAGCGGCGCGCGCAGCAGCGGCAGCAGCTCCTGTACGGCGTCGTCGGCGACAAACTGCACATGGCTGCCCGGCGCATGGCAGGCCAGGCCATGCACGCTGCGCAGCACGGCGCTGGCATGGCTGCCGGCGCTGGCGACCAGGGCCAGCGCCGCGCGCGCCTCGTCGAGGCGGGGCGGATCGTGGTCGAGCCAGCGCAAGGCGGCATCGGCATTGAGCGCGATGGCCGCCAGCGGCTGGCGCACCTCGTGCGCGACCGATGCGGCAAATTCGCCCATGCCGCCCATGCCGCCCATGCCGCCCATGCCGCCCATGCGCTGGGCCTGCGCCAGGCCGGGGTCTTGCTGTTGAGGGAAATAATGCATGCTGGCCATCGCCGTGCTCCTGTGCTGTCGCGGCGTATGCCGTATTGCAACAAGTATGCATGGCATCGTCGCCGGGGCACTTATACGAATGGGGGAGGCGGACGGTTTTTTTGCAAGGCAGGGGCGGGAAACACCGCCGGGCGGGCCGGCGGTGCGAAGAGCGGATCAGGACTTGATAAAGGCCAGCAAGTCTTCGTTCAGGCGGTCCTTGTGGGTGGCCGGCAAGCCGTGCGGCGCGCCTTCATAGATGACCAGCCTGGCGTTCTTGATGAGCTTGGCCGCAGCCTTGCCGGAAGCGTCGATCGGCACGATCTGGTCGTCGCCGCCGTGCACGACCAGGGTCGGCACGGAGATTTTCTTCAGGTCGGCAGTGAAATCCGTCTCGGAAAACTGCTTGATGCAATCGTAGGCGTTCTTGATGCCGCACTGCATGCCCTGCAGCCAGAAGGTGTCGCGCATGCCTTGCGACACCTTGTTGCCGGGACGGTTGGCGCCGAAGAAGGGCACGGTCAGATCCTTGAAGAATTGCGAACGGTCGGCCAGCACGCCGGCGCGGATGCCGTCGAAGACGGACATCGGCAAGCCGCCGGGATTGGTGTCCGACTTGACCATCTGCGGCGGCACGGCGCCCACCAGTACGGCCTTGGCCACGCGCTTTTCGCCATGCCGGCCGATATAGCGCGCCACTTCGCCGCCGCCCGTCGAATGGCCGACCAGAGTCGCGCCCTTGATGTCGAGCGCGTCGAGCAGGGTGGCCAGGTCGTCGGCGTAGGTATCCATGTCATTGCCCTGCCATGGCTGGCTCGACAGGCCGTGGCCGCGGCGGTCGTGCGCGATCACGCGGTAGCCGTGGCTGGCCAGGAACATCATCTGGTCTTCCCAGGCGTCGCCCTGCAATGGCCAGCCGTGGCTGAAGACGACGGGCGTGCCCGTGCCCCAGTCCTTGAAATGGATGACGGTGCCGTCCTTCACGGTGACCTTGTTGACGGTGAGCTTGCCCGGCGCGGCGGCGGCGGCAGCGGCAGGCTTGGCGGCGGCGCTGGCGCCACCGGCGGCGGCCAGCACGCACGCACCGGCGGCGACACCGGCGACGCTGACGAGCAGCTTGCGGCGGGAATTGACTTCTTCGGCTTCGATTTTCTTCGACATGATGTTTTCCTTCGGGGATGGGGGAGGGGCCGCTTACGGCCTGGACCAGTGATGGCAGCGGCCAGTCTAGGCCTTCGCGCGCGCCGGCGCCTCTGCCAAAAGACCAGTCGCGCCGGGTCTTCCGCCTGCCTATGATGGCTGGCGGCGGCGCGCCGCGCCGCTTGCCTTTCCCACTGGAGCGAAGATGAAGAAACACTGGATGGCGGCGCTGGCCGGCCCCTTTTTACCCGATGCCGGCCTGCTGTTTGCGCGCGTGGCGGGCGTGCTGCTGGTGCTGCACGTGCACGGCTTGCCCAAGCTGCTGCATTTTTCCGAGGAACTGGCGCACATCGACGACCCGCTGCACCTGGGCCGCGCCGTCACCTTGTACTGCGCGCTGTTCGCGGAAATCCTCTGCCCGTTGCTGGTCGCCGCCGGCCTGCTGACGCGCCTGGCCTGCCTGCCCCTGCTGTTCCTGCTGGGCGTGTCGATGCTGCTCGTGCATCCGGACTGGAGCATCGCCGATGGGCAGTTCGGCTAGCTGCTGATCATCGTCTTCGGCACCATTGCCATCAGTGGCGCGGGACGCTATTCGCTCGATGCGCGGTTGCGGGCGTAATCGGTGATGTCAACGATGTGTCGGGTTACGCTCCGCTAACCCGACCTACGCCTAAATAACACCATTTCACCCCGATCCCCGTCCGCCCCACCAGGCCGGCGGGGATTGTTATTTCCATCAGGAATTTAAGTCTGTACTTCAAGGTGTGGCAGCGCACGGTGGCGCGCGGCGGACGCGGTTAAGGTAGTGCCAACAGCTTGCTGCTGATCCAGCATTTGATATGGCTCAGCCCGGCAGCGTTTAGCCGCTTCTTTTTCCCAGAAGCGAGGAGAATCATGATTCGGTCACGGCATCGAGCATGGTTGATTTATTCACTATTAAAGGAAACCATCATGAACGCGATTGAAAACACCAGCTCCGAGATGAACGGCACCTCCCAGGATACCCGCCAGGATTTGCACCGCACCATCGACAAGGTGGCTAGCCAGGCACAGCCTCTGGCCGACAAGGTCGCCACGCGCGCCCATGACGGCGTGGACCAGGTGGGCGACCGCATCGAGCAAGTCAGCGACACCGTCAGCAAGGCCTCGGAGCGCCTGATGGCACGCGGCAAGCAACTGGGCGTCGCCTGCCAGCGCGCCGGCGAGACGGGCCGCGATTATGTGCGCGAGCGCCCGGCCATGTCCCTGCTGATTGCGGCCGCGGCCGGCTATGGCCTGTCGAAATTGCTGGGTTCGCGTAAATAAGTTTTACGCCTTCCTGGAAGCATTTGTCGTGGGCGCTGTTCCCTTCGCCGTCATGGCGGAGAGGGCCAGCGCCCACGCACACAAGGTAGTAGCAAGCAGTAAAGGAGAGTGATGATGCGCTCCATTTTGTTGTGGTTGATTGGCATACCTATTCCCATCATTATTTTGATTGCCCTGTTCGTGCGCTGAATGAGGGAGTTGTAGCGTTACTTCCCGGGGCAAACTACTCACAGGAGATGTAATGGCTACCACCAAGAAAACGCCGTCCACGGACGGTGCGGGTTCCGTATTGAGCAGCATGTCCGGCCCATCCGACAGCAATGCGCCAAACAGCCTGGGCACGGACAATGACGTGACCCGCGCGCTGCTGCAAAAGACGGCCGCCAGCCAGCAGCTGTCCGCCGCCATGGCCGACAATCCCAAGGAAGATGGCCAGTATGGCGAGGCGGCGCGCACGCCGATCGAAGGCGTGCATGTGGCGGCCGGCGAACCGCTGGCCACGGCCAGCACCACGGGCGAAACGCTGGCGTCGCCGAAGACGGGCGATGGCCAGCCCGCGTTGGGCGAGAATGCGCGTAACGCCTCGCTCGATGGCGCCCGCAGCGACGACAGCGGCTGCGTGCTGACGACCAACCAGGGCGTGCCCGTGGGCGACAATCAGAACTCGCTGAAGGCGGGCTTGCGCGGCCCCACCCTGATGGAAGATTTCATCCTGCGTGAAAAGCTCACGCATTTCGACCATGAGCGCATCCCCGAGCGCGTCGTGCATGCGCGCGGTTCGGCCGCCCACGGCTATTTCGAATGCTACAAGGAACAAAGCAAGCTGACGCGCGCCGCGCCGTTCGCCAAGGCGGGCAAGCGCACGCCCGTCTTCGTGCGCTTTTCCACGGTGGCCGGCGAGCGCGGCTCGACCGACACGGCGCGCGACGTGCGCGGCTTTGCCGTGAAGTTTTATACGGACGAGGGCAACTGGGACCTGGTCGGCAACAACATCCCCGTCTTCTTCATCCAGGATGCGATGAAATTTCCCGATGTGGTCCATGCGGTCAAGCCCGAGCCGCACAACGGCATGCCGCAGGCGGCCAGCGCGCACGACACCTTCTGGGATTTCGCCTCGCTGTCGCCGGAAATCACGCACATGCTGATGTGGGTCATGTCCGACCGCGCCATCCCGCGCAGCTACCGCATGATGCAGGGCTTCGGCGTTCACACCTTCCGTCTCGTGAACGCCAAGGGCCAGTCCGTGTTCTGTAAATTCCACTGGTCGCCCATGGCCGGCACGCACTCGCTCGTGTGGGACGAAGCCGTCAAGATCAGCGGCGCCGATTCCGATTTCCACCGGCGCGACCTGTGGGAATCGATCGAATGCGGCGAGTATCCCGAATACGAGCTGTCGTTCCAGGTCTTCACGGAAGCTCAGGCCGAAGCGTTTCCCTTCGACGTGCTCGACCCCACCAAGCTGATTCCCGAAGAGGTGGTGCCGCTGATACCCGTCGGGAAAATGGTTTTGAACCGCAATCCCGACAATTTTTTCGCCGAGACGGAGCAGGTGGCCTTTTGCACGGCGCACATCGTGCCCGGCATCGATTTTTCCAACGACCCGCTGCTGCAGGGCCGCATCCACTCGTATATCGACACGCAGATCACGCGCCTGGGCGGCGCCAACTTCCATGAAATCCCCATCAACTCGCCGCTGGCGCCCGTGCACAACAACCAGCGCGACGGCATCCACCGCCAGGCCATCAACCGGGGCCGGGTCGCGTACGAGCCCAATTCGCTGGCGGGCGGCTGCCCGTTCCAGGCCGGCGCCAGGGGCTTCAACAGTTTTCCCGCCTCCGCCGAGGGCGACAAGGTGCGCGGCAAGCCCGAGAAATTCGCCGAGCACTTTGGCCAGGCGAGGCTGTTCTGGATCAGCCAGACGCCGGTCGAGCAAGACCATATCGTGCATGCGTTCCGCTTTGAACTGAGCAAGGTGCAGACGGTGGCGATTCGCAAGCGCATCGTCGCCATGCTGCGCAATGTCGACGAGACCCTGGCGCAGCGCCTGGCCGATGCGCTTGGCCTGGCGCTGCCGCCCGTCATGCCGCCCGTGTCCATGCTGCCGATTCCTGCGTATCCGCCGTCGCCGGCCCTGTCGCTCTTTTTCCGCCCCGGCAAGACGGGCATCCATACCCTGCGCGTGGCCATCCTCGTCGGGCCGGGCAGCGATGGGGCGCAGGTGCGCAACATCTATGCATCCTTGCTGGCCGAGGGCGCCGTGCCGCGCCTCGTGGGCAGCCATCTGGGGAAAGTCGACACGAGCGGCGGCGCGCCGCTCGACGTGGAAATCTCGCTCGAAACGGGACCGTCCGTGCTGTTCGACGCCGTCGTGATACCGGATGGCCAGGGCGCCGTGCAGCAGTTGGGCAGCGACGCGAACGCGCTCGACTTCCTGCGCCTGCAATACCGGCACTGCAAGCCGATGCTGGCCATCGGCGCGGGCAAGGGCTTGCTGGACAAGGCTGGCGTGCCGGTGACCCTGCCCGACGGCAAGCCGGACCCCGCCATCATCGTCGTGCCGGCGGGCGACGTGGCGAAAGGCGTGGCGGCCTTTAAAAAGGCGCTGGCCGCGCACCGGGCGTTTGCGCGCGAAACGGATCCGCCCCGCGTGTGATGTCCGTTTGAGCGTCAGCGGGGCCGGCCTGGCTTGCCCCGTTGGCGTAACCGTGCGCAACAGTGCGCAACAATGTAAACAAGAAAAACGTCCTGCGATGATATGCTGCTGACTAGAACTGTTCATTTGCAACTATTTCTATCACTGCAGCAAAGAACGGCTTCAGCAAACCGGATCGCGATTACCGCATGGACAAGTACACACCTCGCACCTGGGGGCCGGGCGAACGTCCGACCTTGCCCGGGTCGCCATCGATGCCCGAACATTCGACGCCCAAGCGTGTCGCGTATTTCATCGTCGGCCTGATCGTCGCGCTGACGGGGGGACTCGGTAACGGCCTGGTGACGGCCAATTTGCTGAACCTGCAAGGTTCGCTGGCCGCCTATGCCTACCAGATGCAGTGGCTGCCGGCCGCCTACGTGATGACCATCGTGTCCATGAATCTGCTGCTGGTGAAGTTCCGCCAGCAATTCGGCCTGCGCCTGTTTACGGAAGCGTTCCTGGTGCTGTATGCGCTGGTGACGTTCGCCCACTTGTATGCCAATACCTTGCCGTCGGCGATCGCCGTGCGCGCCGCGCATGGCATGGTGGGCGGCGCGCTGGGCGTGCTGGGGCTGTACTACACCTTGCAGGCGTTTCCCGCGCGGCACCGCCTGAAAGGCGTGGTGCTGGGCCTGGGCTTTGCCCAGCTGGCGCTGCCGCTGGCGCGCATCTTCACGTCCGAACTGCTGCAGATCGGCGAATGGCACGGCCTGTACCTGTTCGAGCTGGGACTGGCCCTGCTGGCGCTGGGCTGCGTGCTGGCCCTGAAGCTGCCGCCCGGCGACCGCGTGCAGACGTTCGAGCCGCTCGATTTCCTCACCTTTATTCTGTTCGCGCCCGGCGTGGCCCTGCTGTGCGCCGTGCTGGCGCAGGGACGCACGGCGTGGTGGATGGAATCGGAGTGGGTGGGCGTGTGCCTGGCGGGCTCCATCGTGCTGATCGCCGCCTCGCTGGCCATCGAGCATAACCGCGCGCGCCCGCTGCTCAACACGCGCTGGCTCACCACGGGCAAGATCGCCAAGCTGTTTTTATCGGTGCTGCTGTTTCGCATCGTGCTGTCCGAATCGACGGGCGCCGTGGGCTTTTTGCAGGCGCTGGGGCTGAACACGGACCAGATGCAGAACCTGTTCATCGTGGTCCTGCTGGGCAGCGTGGCGGGCCTGGTGGTCAGCGCGCTGACGATCAATCCGGCCACCCTGAACCGCTCGCTGATGTTCGCGCTGCTGCTGATCGCAGCCGGTGCCCTGATCGACGCGCACGCCACCAGCCAGACGCGCCCCGTCAACATGTATGTCAGCCAGTTCCTGCTGGCCTTTGGCGGCACGTATTTCCTCGGTCCCACCATGGTGGCCGGCATGGGCGCCGTGATCGCCGAACCGCGCAACCTGGTGAGTTTTTCCGTGATGTTTACCATGACGCAGAACCTGGGCGGCTTGCTCGGGTCGGCCATCGTCGGCACCATCCAGACGGCGCGCGAAAAATACCATTCCAGCTACCTGGTCGAGCACCTCACCATGCTCGACCCGCAGGTGGCCGCGCGCGTACAGTCCGGTGCCGCAAGCTACGGCGGCGTGCTGACGGACCCGGCCCTGCGCAGCGCCCAGGGCGTGGCCCGCCTGGGCGCCGTCGCCACGCGCGAAGCCAATGTCCTCGCCTACAACGACGTCTTTTTGATGATCGCCGGCGTCGCCGTCGCCACCCTGATCTGGATGCTGGTCAGCCAGTTCTGGACCCGCATCACCACCGGCGCGCGCCGCCTGGTCGGCCCCGTGCGCGATGCGCAGACGGCCATGGCCATCGTCCCCATTACCAATTCGGAACCGAGCAATGACAGAAAATAACACCCCGCCGCCAGTACCGACGCCTGCACTGCCATCCGCACCCGCCGCGCCTTCCATGGCACAGCCGGACCGGCGCCACCAGTGGCTGTCCGCGCTGGCCTTTGCGGCCGTGGCCCTGGTGGGCGTGCTGATCGTGCTGTATGCGTGGCGTTTGCCGCCGTTCACCAGTCCCATCGTGACGACGGAAAACGCCACGGTGCGGGGGCAGGTGACCATCATCGGCACGCAGCTGTCGGGCTATGTGGTGGAAGTGACGGTGCAGGACTTCATGGATGTGAAGGAAGGCCAGCTGCTGGTGCGCATCGACGACCGCATCTACCAGCAGCGCTACGAGCAGGCGCAGGCCCAGCTGGCCGCGCAGCAGGCGGCCCTGTCGAACTGGGCGCAGCAGAAGGCCAGCGCGCAGGCCGGCATTTCCGTCAGCGAGGCGGCGCTGGCCAACGCGGAAGCGCAGGCGCGCAAGGCCAGCGCGGACTTGAGCCGGGTGGAGCAGCTGGTGGCCGACGGTTCGCTGTCGCAGCGCGAACACGACCAGTCGCGCGCCACGCAGGCGCAGATGGCGGCCGCGCTGGCGCAAGCCCGCGCCAATCTCGACATCGCCCAGCAAAGCGTGCATTCCGTGGTGGTCAACAAGCAGGCGCTGGAAGCGGCCGTGGCCAATGCGCAGGCGGCCGTCAAGGCGGCGAAGATCGACCTCGATAACACGCGCATCGTGGCGCCCTCCGACGGCCAGCTGGGCCAGGTGACGGTGCGCCAGGGTGCCTATGTGAATTCGGGCGCGCAGCTGATGGCGCTGGTGCCGCGCCAGATGTGGGTCATCGCCAATTTCAAGGAAACGCAGATGAACGGCGTGCAGGAAGGGCAAAGCGCCACCTTCCACGTCGACGCGCTCGACGGCGCCGTGCTGACGGGCCAGGTGGAGCGCATTTCGCCGGCCACCGGTTCCGAGTTTTCCGTGCTGCCGGCCGATAACGCGACGGGCAACTACCTCAAAATTGCCCAGCGCATTCCCGTGCGCATCCGCATCGATCCGGGCCAGGCGAATGCGCGCCGCCTCGTGCCGGGCATGTCGGTGGTGGTCAGCGTCGACACGTCGGCCGTGCTGAACGACTCGGCGGACAACCCGGCGCCCCCGCCTGCACCGAAGAAGGCCAAGCCATGAAGCGCCGTCACCTGCTGATGGCCGGTGCGCTGGCGCTGGCAGGCTGCGCCGCCAACGCGCCGCCGCAGCCTGCATCGGCACTGCAACTGCCGTCCGGCTGGCGCGCGCAAGCGATCGGCGCACCTGCGGCGACGGGTGCCCAGGTCGAGCAACTGTGGTGGCAAGCCTTCGGCGATCCGGTCTTGAGCGACCTGGTGGGCGAGGCGCTGGCGCGCAATGGCGACTTGCGCGTGGCGCGCGCCCGGGTACAGGAATACCGCGCGCGCCTGGCGCAGGCCGACGCGAACCGCGCGCCCAATCTGGCCTTCGACGGTTCGCCCACGCGCACGCGCACCCTGGCGTCCAGCGGCAAGCCGTATGTGACGAATGTCTTCCAGGCCGAACTGCAGGCCAGCTATGAAATCGACGTGTGGGGCCGGCTGGCCAGTCTGAGCGACGCGGCCGGCGAGAGTTACCGCGCCGAGCAGGCCAGCCTCGATGCGGCAGCCCTGTCGATCGCCGCCAGCGTGGCGACCAGTTACCTGAATCTGCGGGGCCTCGACGCGCAGCTGGAGTTGACGCAATCGACCCTGCAGCTGCGCGAACAGTCGCGCGAGCTGGCGCGCAAGCAGTTCGAGGTGGGCTACAGCTCGCGCCTGGAATGGCTGCAGGCGCAATCGGAATACCACGCGGCGGCCGAGCAGGTGCCGCAGCTGCAGCGGCAGATTTTCGAACAGGAAAACGCGCTGGCCATCCTCGTCGGCGGCAATCCCGGCCCCATCGCGCGCGGCTTGCCGCTGGCCGGGCTGGCGGCGCCTGGCGTGCCGGCCGGCTTGCCGTCCGAACTGCTGCGCCGGCGGCCCGACATCGCGCGCGCGGAACACAACCTGGCGGCCGCCAACGCCAGCCTGGCCGCCACGCGCGACCAGCTGCTGCCCTCGTTCAAGCTGACGGCCGTGGGCGGCGGGCAGGCGACCACGCTCACCGATTTCCTGCATGCGCCCACTGCCCTGTGGCGTCTGACGGCGCTGGCGGCCGGCCCCCTGTTCGATGGCGGGCGCGTGCAGGCGCAGACGGATGCGGCCGGCGCGCAGCGCGACCAGCTCGTGTACGCGTATGAAAACGTGGTGCGCAACGCGTTCGCCGAAACGGAGAACAGCCTGGGCGCCCTCTACCGCCTCCAGCAGCAAGCCGTGGAAAACGACGCGCGCCGCGCCGCGGCGGCAGACACCCTGCGCATCGCGCATAACCGCTACCGCAATGGCTACGCCTCGTACCTGGAGGAACTCGACGCCCAGCGCACCCTGTACAGCGCCGACGTGGGGCTGCTGCAGCTGAAGACGCGCCTCCTTGTCGCCTCGGTCGACCTGTACCGCGCCATGGGCGGCGGCTGGTCGGCCAAGACGCAATAGATGCGTGTGCACGGTGCGGCCAGTGTAATATTCTGACCAGGGAAAGCGGCGGCGCCGTGCCAGCTGCTCCCGTCACGAACGAACGAGGTCGCAGCATGACGATTTTTGGCATAGGCATCCACATCCTGATCGCGGTATTTTTTGCGATCCACGTGGTGCGCAACGGGCAGCAGCTGTACTGGCTGCTCATTTTATTCATGTTCCCGCTGCTGGGCAGCGTGGTGTATTTCTTCGCCATCTACCTGCCCGATTCGCGCCTGCCGCAAGGCGCGCGCAAGGTCGCTTCGGTGGCCGTGCAGGTGCTCGATCCGAACCGCGAATTGCGCGAGGCGAAAGCGGCTTTCGAGTACACGCCGACGGCGCAAAACCAGATGCGCCTGGCCAGCGCGCAGCTGGAGGCGGGTGATGCGCAGGAAGCGGCATCGACGTACGAAGCCTGTCTGCGGGGAGCGTTTTCATCGGACCTGGAAATTCGCCTGGGCGCTGCGCGCGCCTATCTGGAATGCGCGCGCGGCGCCGAAGCGCTGGCGCACCTGGAATTCATCCGCCGCACGGATATCCATTTCCGTCCCGAGATGGTGTCCCTGCTGACGGCGCGCGCGCTGGCGCAAAGCGGGCGCCAGGTGGAAGCGAAGGCGGAATTCGACGATGCGCTGACGCGCTACAACAGCTTCGAGTGCCGTGCCGAGTGCGCGATCTGGGCGCTGCAGCAGGGCGACAAGGTGTTGTCGGAACGCCTGCTGCTCGATATCGACAGCGCCATGGCCCGCTGGAGCAGCCATACGCGTTCGATGTATGCGCCGCTGCTGGCGCGCCTGGAGGCCGCACGCCGCTAGCTGGCTTGCCGGTGCCTGGCGCGGATACGCTTACACGCCAGGCACTGGATTCTTCCCTTCAAGCAGTTTGTACCCCTTGCCGTCGAAGCCATAGCGCGCGTGGCCGTTCAGTGGCGTGGCGATGCGCGGCGGGTCTTCGTCCGGCTTGACCTTGACGCCCGGCTTGATCTTTTCGGAGGCGCCCTTGAAGTCGATCAGCAAGTCATCGTAGGCGGCGCCATTGCGCGCCGGCGCGAAGCGCCAGTTCCCCTTGACCATCCAGCACTCGTCCGTTTCAGGACCGCAGGCCCCCATATTGTCCGAGTACAGATCGATGGCGCCATCGAGTGAGGTGACCTTGCCGTCGCCGATTTCAAACAGGGCCAGTTGCGTGATGGTGTAGCCCTGGCCCGTATAACCGTAGCGGATCGCCAGTCCCGGCTTGTTCGCGCCCAGCATGACCCAGTGGACTTCGCCGAGCTGCCCCGACGAGCCCAGGGCGGCGATGTTTTCCAGGCGTTTCACGACTTGCCACTGGCCGTCTTCCGGCGTGCCCTTGGGCGCCAGGAAAAAGACATTCAGCAGCCCCGGCGAGGCATGCGCCGATTCGGCCGTGCCTTCCGTGTTGGCCGTTTCCGCATTCGCCACCAGGATGGCGCTGCCATCGGGCAGCAGCTTGTGGCTGACGGCGCTGACCACGTAACTGAGCTTGTCGACGTGGTTGTCCGGATCGGGCAGGTCGGCCAGCGCATCGTCGCTGTCGTCGCGGTAGGCCTTGCCGAAGACGGCGCGC